>JAGQVF010000223.1 GCA_020438135.1 Bacteroidales bacterium
TGCTGTGTACTTAACCATACCGTACGATAGCGGATTGTCGAATCCATAAGAACGCTGACTTCCCAATGTATCGTAATAATACAATTGTGTATTTGGATTGTAATCGGTCCAGCCCGGCCAACAGGCATTTTCTGTCAGGATCAGTTCATCCTGGTAGGGAATATAAATAAATCCTCCATCCGCATATCTTGTGCCCAGGCTGTTTTGAGCGATCCATACTCCCCTGCCCCACTGTGTTTCCAGGGTATCGTTCCAACCCACAAGGCAAACCACGTGGTTGATTTTTTTCTTTGGCGCATAATAGATATCCGTGATCGTATCAAGTCCTTTGTTTTTTGAATGGTACATCATCGAATAAACACCACCGAAATCACGGATAACGGATTTGATCAGTTCTGCCGAATCGGGTAAATAGCGCGCATCGGTTAATACGGCCGGTAATACGGGATTTTTCTGAGGAAGTGTATCCATTTCAGGATTATAAGGGAGGGGGCCATCACGACGTGAATAAACCGCCGTTACCATAAAATGATTTCCGTTGGATTTCCGGCTCTCATCGAATCCACTGTAAAGCAGCGGGTTTTTATCCGAAAGTCTTATGCCTTCTTTCCCTGATTTTCTCCAAAAAGATTCAATCGATGCATTGGAGGCACTGATCCAGCAACCACCTGAAGGCTGCACCCTCACAGGACTGAGCATTCCGGTTTCACGAAGGTCGAAAGCAATGGGAAGTTCTGTTTTCTGATGGACCAGGGAATCAAAATATGCGGCATGTTGTCCGAACCCTTCACTACAAACGGCACATATCAGACCCAAAATAAATGTAAGTTTCATCATATCAACAGTTTTCAAAAGTACGTAATTTAAGGCTCTTTTCATGACGCAGTAAAACATTCATTATTTAATGACAGACAATAACTTACATAGTTTTCCAACTTTTATCAACACTACCAAAACACCCTCTCATTTTATATAATTTTGTGTGCATAAATTAAGCTTTTTGTCAACATCATACATCACACTTTAAACATTTTACTTCATACATTATTATGCCTGATTTTACACACTTACACGTACATACACAATATTCGATTCTCGATGGTGCCGCCAATATTGAACAACTGATCCAGAAAGCAAAAGATTCGGGAATGAAATCGCTGGCTATCACCGATCATGGCAATATGTATGGTGTGCTGAAATTTTTCAACGAGGCAAAAAAGCAGGAGATCAAACCGATCATCGGATGTGAAGTATACATCGCCCGTGAAAGTCGTACCAAAAGAGATAAAACGCGTGGCAAACAATATTACCACCTCATTTTATTAGCAAAAAACATTACCGGATATCATAACCTTTCCCGGCTTACCAGCCTCGGTTTCCTGGAGGGATTTTATTACAAACCCCGCATCGACCGCGAAATTCTGGAAAAATACAGCGAAGGACTGATCGTATCAACCGCATGCCTGGGCGGAGAAGTTCCGCAATCGATCATGAACGGCGGAGAAGAAAAAGCACAGGAAGCAATCGACTGGTTTAAAAGCGTGTTTAAAGATGATTTTTACCTTGAACTGCAAAATCACGGCATTCCCGAACAAAAATCGGTGAATGAAACCCTGATCCGGCTCGCACAAAAAAACAACCTCAAGGTGATCGCAACCAACGATGTACATTACATCAACAAGGAGGATTATGATGCCCACGATATTTTGATCCGCCTGAACACCGGTGCCGACATCAACGACAAAAAAGATGACATGAAATATTCCGGACAGGAATATTTGAAAACACCGGAAGAGATGGCATCGCTTTTCCCGGAAGTTCCCGAAGCACTGGCCAACACGCAGGAAATTGTTGAAAAAGTTGAGGATTACAACATTCATCACGACATCCTGCTTCCGGCATTTCCGCTGCCCGACGGATTTACCGATCAGGACGAGTATTTGCGCCACCTCACCTACGAGGGTGCCAAAGAGCTTTATCCTGAAATTACAGACGAGATCAGGGAACGGCTCGATTTTGAGCTAAGCGTAATAAAAGACATGGGCTTTCCCGGTTACTTCCTGATCGTGCAGGATTTTATCAACAAAGCCCGGGAAATGGATGTGGTCGTTGGCCCGGGTCGAGGTTCCGCTGCGGGGTCTGCAGTGGCTTATTGTACCCGGATCACCAACATCGATCCCATCGGTTATAACCTGCTTTTTGAGCGTTTCCTTAATCCCGAGCGGGTCTCCATGCCCGATATCGATGTCGATTTCGATGATGCAGGGCGCGAAAAAGTATTGAAATATGTGGTGGATAAATACGGGAAAGAGCGGGTAGCACAAATCGTTACTTTCGGAACCATGGCGGCAAGGCTTGCCATCCGCGATGTTGCCCGGGTGTTAAAACTGCCTTTGCCCGATGCCGACCGCATTGCCAAACTGGTGCCTGAAAGACCGGGAATTACGCTGAAACAGGCTTTCAAAGAAATACCCGAATTAAAAGAGATCCGCGACAAGGGACAGGAACTCGAACGAAAAACCCTTCAGTTTGCCGAAACCCTCGAGGGATCAGCGCGCCACACCGGCACCCATGCCTGTGGTGTGATCATCGGAAAGGACAGCCTCCTGGACCATGTTCCCCTGGCCACTCAAAAAGACTCTGAACTGATGGTGACCCAATACGAGGGAAAACTGGTTGAATCGGTGGGTATGCTCAAGATGGATTTCCTTGGGTTAAAAACCCTTTCGATCATCAACGATGCCATCAAAAATATCCAGCTTCAGCATGATATAAAGATCGATATTGAAAAAATTCCGCTCGACGATCTGAAAACCTATGAACTTTATCAGCGTGGTGATACCATCGGCACTTTCCAGTTTGAGTCGGAAGGGATGCGCAGCTACCTGAAAGAGTTGAAACCCACCAACATCGAAGACCTGATCGCGATGAATGCCCTCTATCGTCCGGGTCCGATGGAGTTTATCCCGACCTTTATCCAGCGGAAGCATGGAAAAGAAAAAGTGGAATATCCCCATCCCTTGCTTGAAGAGATATTAACACCCACCTTCGGCATCATGGTTTACCAGGAGCAAATCATGCAAACGGCCCAGATACTCGGTGGATTTTCACTCGGCAAAGCAGATATTCTCAGACGTGCCATGGGTAAGAAAAAAATGGAAGTGATGGCCGCCATGAAAAAAGAATTTGTGGAAGGAGCTGCTGAAAAAGATATCGACAAGAAAAAAGCGGAAGAGGTTTTTGATGTGATGCAGGAGTTCGCCAAATACGGGTTTAACCGATCGCACTCTGCTGCTTATTCGGTCATCGCATATCAAACCGCTTACCTGAAGGCCCACTACCCTGCCGAATACATGGCTGCTGTGCTGACCCACAACCTCAACGACATCAAAAAGATCACCTTTTTTGTGGATGAATGTAAAAGGCAGGGCATACCTGTTCTGGGGCCGGATGTGAATGAAAGTTTCCTCAATTTTATGGTGAACGACGAGGGCGAGATCCGATTCGGACTTGCTGCTATTAAAAATGTGGGCGAAAGTGCCGCCCGGAATATCATCGAAGAACGGGAAAAAAACGGACATTATACCTCTATATTCGACTTCGCCAAACGGGTAAACCTGAAATCAGTGAACAAACGAAGCATGGAAGCGCTGGCTATGGCAGGTGCTTTCGATGGTTTCGAAAATACCCATCGTGCACAGTTTTTCTATCGCGAAAACAGTGAAGATTCGATCTATCTCGAAAAGGTGGTCAAATTTGCCAACGATTACCAAATTCAGCAAAACTCTTCACAGGTGAGCCTTTTCGGCGAATCGGAAGACATTGAAATAAAAGATCCTGAATTGCCCGTGTGCGCCCCCTGGACGAAGATGGAGCAACTTCGGAACGAAAAAGAAATTACCGGGTTTTATATGACGGGACATCCGCTGGAAGATTTTAAAAATGAGATCGATAATTTCTGCAATGTTACAATCACCGATATCAAAAACAATAAAGAGCAGTACAAAAACAAAAATGTAACCTTTGCAGGAATTGTGACAGCAGTGAACCACCGCACTTCGAAAACCGGAAACCCTTTTGCCACCTTTACAATGGAGGATTTTACCGATTTCGACAATTACATCTTGTTCTCGGAAGATTACCTGAAACTAAAGCA
>JAGQVF010000224.1:0-665 GCA_020438135.1 Bacteroidales bacterium
TTGTAAGATGTGTGGATCCGGCCGGTGCGCGGGTTGACCATGTCCGGCAAAGTATCCACATAAGTTGATTTGAGTTTGGAAAGCTGACGAAAATCGAGGATCATCTGAACAACGGGATGTTTGTTGATCAACCTGATGAGGATATCCTCCCCGGTTGAATATTGGCCCGTTTTGGTTTTTTTCGGTTTATCGGTGATCACCAGTTTCTCGAACAGGATCTCGCCGAGTTGTTTGGGAGAAGCAATGTTAAATTCGATCCCGGCATGACCATGAATTTCTTTTTCAATACCGATGATCTCCTTTTCGAGTTGCAGCGAATAATCACGCAGCGCCTGAATATCGAGTTTCACTCCTTCGGCCTCCATGGATGCAAGCACCGGTACCAGGGGCACTTCGATGTTGTTAAATAAATCGATGCCGGCGGCTTCTTTCAGCTCGGGCTCAAGCGCCAACCGCAACTGCAGCGTAATATCGGCATCTTCGCAGGCATAATCTTTTAATACCTGTGGATCCACATTGCGAACGGTCAATTGTTTTTTCCCCTTTTTACCGATGAGATCTTCGATGGGCACCGGTTTGTAGTTGAGGTAGGTTTCCGCCAGGATATCCATGTTGTGGCGCATATCGGGCTGCACCAGGTAATGGGCCAGCATGGTATCGAACAA
>JAGQVF010000224.1:753-1310 GCA_020438135.1 Bacteroidales bacterium
AATTCCTGAACAATGTTGTGGCATTCGTTGTAGTTTTCCGGAAGAAAAACAAACCAGGCTTCTCCCGGTTTCACGGCAAATGATATCCCGACCAGTTCCGATTGATGGGCGTCAATGCCAGTGGTTTCCGTATCAAAACAAAAACTTTTCGACTTTTCAAGCAGGGTAATCAGTTCTTTTCGCTTTTCTGCCGAATCAACCATTTTGTAATCATGTTCCGTATTTTCAATAGTTTTCAGTGCGGCTGGAGCGTCTTCTCCTTCCGAATCAAACAAATCGCCCTGCACATTCATCGGACTGCCTTCCTTTACAGAAATATCAGTAAATACACGCTGGGCCAGGTTTCGGAATTCAAGTTCATCAAACACCTCTTTCAGCAATTCCGGATCGGGTTCACAGATCTTCAGGTCTTCAGGATCGAATTCCACCGGTGCATCCAGCAAAATGGTCGCCAGCATTTTCGACTGTTTACCTTGTTCCATGAAGTTTTCAACATTCTCCTTCAATTTACCTTTGAGTTTATCGGTGTTTTCGAAAAGAGCTTCCATGCTGCCAAA
>JAGQVF010000224.1:1377-3848 GCA_020438135.1 Bacteroidales bacterium
CCCCACAAACCGAGGATATCGATCACCTGCTCCGGTCTTTCCACACCAAATTTTGCACACACCTCTTTCACTCCCAACACCTCTGCCTTGTTGCCGAATACGCCGGGTTTGTAAATTTTGATATGTTCCGTCACAAGCTGTCCGAAGTCTTTATCAGGCGTCATCATGTAGGTCTCAAAACCTGATTTTTCGGCCTGTTTAGCCAGGGTGCCGATCACATCATCCGCCTCATACCCATCAGCTTTTAAAACAGGAATACGAAATGCTTCCAAAACTTTCACCACCCACGGGATCGAAGCGGCCAGATCTTCGGGTATTTCCTGCCGGTTGGCCTTATATTCCGCAAAGTCGTCGTGTCGTTTGGTGGGCGCCATAGTGTCGAAAGCAACGCCAATATGGGTAGGTTTTTCACTTTTCAGAACGTCAAACAGGGTGTTGGTAAATCCAAAGATCGCCGAGGTGTTAAACCCTTTTGAATTGATCCGGGGATTTTTGCTAAAGGCGAAATAAGACCGGTAGATCAGTGCCATGGCATCGAGCAGGAAAAGTTTTTTATGTTCGGGCATATCTGTCGTTTTGTTGATCAACAAAAATAACCAAAGAAAATTTACCGGGTTTGGTTTAAAACACGTCGGTTGATTGATAAGGTTGGTGTCAGCAGCCGGTTAAAAACTATATTTCGGTTCGGGATTTTTAAATGTTATTTTTACACTCAAAAGAATTTGTAGCTATGCCGCGTAAAAAAACACAAAAAAAGATCTTCGTTCTCGACACCTCGGTCATTCTTTATAACCACAATGCCATCAACAGTTTCGACGATAACGATGTAGTGATCCCCATCACGGTGCTGGAGGAGCTCGACAATTTCAAAAAAGGAAACGAAACCAAAAACTTTGAAGCCCGCGAGTTTATCCGGATCATGGACAGACTCTCGTCGAAGGGAACGCTGCAGGATTGGATCCAACTCGAGGGTCCCAAAGCCGGTATGTTCAGGGTGCAAATGGATGAGCTGCCTTTGGGCGAAATGAATGCGATTAAAATATTCGGGGATGACAAACCCGATCACCGGATACTCAATGCCGCTCTCAAAATCTCTGAAGAAAAACCGGGTCACCGGGTGATCCTCGTTTCGAAAGATGTGAATTTGAGGATAAAAGCCAAGTCGTTAAATATCCCTGCTGAAGATTTCGAAACCGGCAAGATCAAGGATGTCGATTCGCTTTACTCGGGCATCACCCTTCATGAAAATGCCGACAGCAGCATGATCGATAAAATTTATGCGGAAGGATTGCTGGATGCCGGAGACCTGGGCATTACCGACCCTGTTCCCAACCACTATTTTATCATAAGGAATGAACAATCATCGGTTTTGGCTTTTTACAATCCGCGGCTTGAAAAGGTTGAAAGGGTTGAAAAGCGGCCGGCCTATAAAATTCTTCCGCGCAATGCCGAACAGGTTTTTGCGCTGCATGCCATCATGAATCCGAATGTGAGCCTCGTAACACTTCAGGGAGTTGCCGGAACAGGAAAAACGCTGCTTGCCCTGGCTGGTTCGCTGGAGCAAAAAAGAAATTTCAAACAGATCTTCCTGGCGCGGCCGATTGTTCCGCTGAGCAATAAAGACATCGGCTACCTGCCGGGCGACATCAAGTCGAAATTAAATCCATACATGGAACCATTGTGGGATAACCTGAAATTCATTCAAAATCAATACAGCGAAAAAGATAAGGAGTTTAAACGGATCACCGAAGCACTGGAGACAGAGAAGCTGCTGATCCAGCCGCTGGCCTATATTCGCGGAAGGAGTATTTCAAACATTTGTTTTATCGTGGATGAAGCCCAGAACCTCACCCCCCACGAAGTAAAGACCATCATCACCCGTGCCGGTGAAGGAACCAAGATCATTTTTACGGGCGACATTTACCAGATCGACACCCCTTACCTCGATTCACAAAGTAACGGCCTCTCCTACCTGATCGATAAGATCAAACACCATGAGATTTATGCCCATATCCGCCTGGAGAAAGGGGAACGCTCCGAACTGGCCAATCTGGCGAATGAGTTGTTGTAGGGGAATTTGATATTATTCGTAGCAAAATAAGTCAACAAAATTCCTGCCTCTTGATAAATGGGGACAGGATTAACTTTGTTGATCCCTAACTGAGGGTCTTTAAAAGGGAATAGAACCCCCTGATGCGATTTTAGGTTTTTTTTAATAGTTTTTAGATGAATTAATAATACAAACAGGGTTCTATTTGATTAGGATCGCTTTTTTCACCAACATCTGCCCGTTAGATATAAGTTTGTAGAAATAAATGCCCGGCAAAACTGTTTCACCCTCATTACCATCAGCTTTCCAGAAGACCTCATGCCGACCTTTATCGTAAACTTTATTTTCTGCCAGTTTATTAACCAGGTTTCCTTTTGAATCATAAATATACAGGCCAATAGCAGTGTTTGGTTTATGCACC
>JAGQVF010000225.1 GCA_020438135.1 Bacteroidales bacterium
AATGGCAAAAGAAACCATCAGGATAGTAAGTAAAAAGTAAAGAAATGATCTCTTACACCGCGCTTCAGCGCGGTGATACAGGCTTAAAACAGAATACAAGGCTTTAGCCGCGTCTCAAAAAACGATCCTTTCCAATCAGAACCGATCTATTAATAATTACCCCGAAAACAATCACGGATCAACCGAATACCGAAATAATAGTTAGATTTGCCTGAATTGTAAAATGATTATGAAAATTCGGGAAGCAAAAGATACAGATGCCGGCATCATCGCCGGATTCCAGCAAAAAATGGCCCTGGAAACCGAAGGCCTTACCCTGGATAATAACAAAGTAACTTCCGGGGTAAAAGCTGTTTTCGATGATCCTTCCAAAGGATTTTATATCGTAGCCGAAGAAACGGATCAGGTGGTAGCTTCTATGTTGCTAACACCCGAGTGGAGCGACTGGCGTAACGGAACTTTTCTCTGGATCCAGTCATTATATGTGATCCCGGAATACAGGAAACAGGGCATCTTCAGGTTGATGTTTGAGTTTGTGAAGCAAAAAGTGAATACCTCAGAGGATTATGTAGGCATCAAGCTCTATGTGGATCAAAACAATGAAAGTGCCCAAAAAGCTTATGAACAAGTTGGGATGGATGCAAGCCATTACCGGATGTTTGAGTGGAATAAAAAGTGATTTCACGCGAATATTCGCGAATTTTAGTAGAAATTAGCGCTAATTAGCGGTAAAATCAAAATAATAAAACTATGTTAAAATCAATTATTTCAGTATTCTCGATTGTTTTAATAATGAATCAGTTGGCTTTATCTCAGGTCGACAAATCCGACTGGGAAGGCGGTTTCCCCGAAGGATGCACCTCCATCACCGTAGGTAAAAAAGCAAGTGCCGACGGTTCTGTTATGACAAGCCACACCGACGACAGTCACCGCACCCGCTCATGGGTCGATATTCAACCGGCCGGGAAACATGCTGATGGAGCCACAGTTACCATGTACAAACGGGTTTCTTCAGATTCACTGGCCATGCCTGCCTATGCACACAAACCGATCGGAGAAATTCCGCAAATTCCTGAAACGTATGGTTACATCAATACAGCTTATCCCTGCATGAACACAAAACAGCTTGCCATGGGTGAATCGACGTTTGGCGGACGTGAAGAATTACAATCGGATGAAGGGCTGATCGACTGTCAGCGTCTCTGTCAGTTGATGCTGGAACGTTGCACCACTGCACGCGAAGCGATCAAAATGGCAGATGAGCTCACTAAAAAATACGGATGGAACGATGCCGGCGAATGTCTCACCATTGCTGATCCAAATGAAGTATGGCACTTTGAGATCGTTGGTCCGGGCAAAGGAAAGGTGGGTGCCGTATGGGCTGCCCAGCGCGTTCCTGATGGCCACATTTCGGTAAATGCCAATGCTAGTACGATTAAAAGTATCGATTTGAAAGACAAGGATCATTTCATGGCCTCTGAAAATATTTATTCAGTGGCTCAAGAAAACGGCTGGTTTGATGGAAATAAAAACCACTTTCAGTTTTGTTATGC
>JAGQVF010000226.1 GCA_020438135.1 Bacteroidales bacterium
CTATTTCTACTATTGCGTACATTTTATATAAAATTCTTTGTTGCTGAAAAATGGAGTGCAAAATTAGAAAAATTTTTTAACGTGCAAATGTTTTCTAAAATTAATTTAAAAACAGTGGATTAACCTCATTTTCCAGTTGCCTTAAACTAAAATCTACCAATCCGGATGAATGCTAAGGAATTTGCGAGCTTCTCAAATAATTCGGCACCCAAAAATCATTTTTATCCTGATTGTTCACCTGCCTGTTCAATTCGAAATCGCTGTTGAGGTAACCAGGCATTCCGGCTTCGGTATCCCAGTTTACCATTTTGTCGGGATCTTCGATAATCCCGTTTCCATCCGAATCACCGGCTACCATGCCCCAAATTCCGCTTACAATTTCGTTTTGGGCTGTGCCATCACCGTATGCTTTATCTCCATTGGAAGAAAAATCATATGAATAACTATTGCCTGAACCCAAAAGTGGAATAGCACTCATCACTCCCAGGTGATTCCGGTGCATCACTACCACAAAAAGCTGGTGATTCACAAAGTTATTAAATTGAGGCGCATCCACTCCATCCAAACCTACCACATTTCCATCTTTCAGCAGAAAAGCTGCTTTTTGTGCAATTCTTGCCGCGCCATCGGCTGCATCGGCATTTTTGGCATCGCGAAGTTCGATCAACACCCAATCGACCACATCTTCATTCGGAATCGAAGCCACAGACTCATCCCCCTCATAATTCCATGGATCGGTATTAAATGGCTGGTTGAGCGGAATATCGCCTCCGGAATTTAGCAAAGTTGCCATTTCAGTGCTGTTGAAAGGACCTTCGAGGAAAACCTTTACATCCAGATTGATCACGGATGAACTGTCCACTATCCTGTACACATCTCCACTTGTATATCCTGCAACAAAGAGCTCTCCGGCAGCATTCTCGCCAAAAGCAGAAAACCGGTTGGTTTGAAACTGGCCAAAATCTTCGGTCACCCACGAACCGCCATCATCGTGAATGGTCCAGATGCGATCCGTACAATAATCGCCATAAAAATAACGACCATACAGAACGGGAAACATGGAGCCCCGGTAAACAAAGCCACCTGTAACGGAGCATCCAAAGGAGTGCGAATAAACGCCCACCGGGAAAGTGTAGAGAGAAATTTCACCGCAATCACCTGTGTTGTAGGATACATTGCCTTCATAGCATCGCCATCCGTAATTCAGCCCACCGGCAGAACCGGCCGGTTCAAAATTCACCTCTTCGTATTGACTCTGGCCCACATCGGCAATCCACAGGTCGCCTGTTTCGCGGTCGAAACTATAACGCCAGGGATTTCTGAGGCCGGTCGCCCAAATTTCATCCAGTCCATCCGGGTTCCCTACAAAAGGATTATCCGATGGAATGGCATACGGATCACCGTGATCCACATCGATCCGAAGCATCTTACCCAGCAGGTTCAGCGAATCCTGGGCGCGGTTTCCGGGATCGCCACCCGAACCGCCATCGCCCATACCTATATATAAATATCCATCCGGACCAAAATGGATATCGCCACCATTGTGATTGGCAAAAGGCTGGCTGATCTCCATCAGGTTTTTTTCGCTGGTATCCACCGCCACATCAGGGTTCGACAGATCAACAGAAAAGCGGGAAACATGTGTACTACCAGTTGATCCGGTATAATTCACATAAAAATAATTGCTGTCGGGATATTGGGGATGAAACGCCAGGCCAAGCAGTCCACGCTCCGATGTTCCGGAATTTACGATGGATGTTATATCAAGAAATGGTATGGGATTGATATTTCCGGCAGAATCGATGATATTAATGATCCCATCCTTTTCAACCACAAAAAGCCGGTTGTCGCCGCAATGGGCTATTTTTACAGGATGATCAAATCCGGATGCCCATAAAACAAGGTCATTCCCCGATTGGGCATTTAATTTTATTGTTGAAAGAAAAAGCAGGACCAATGAGGAAAGCAGAAGTTTAGTTTTCATTGTGTAGTTATTTAGTCATGTTTAGATATTGAATAGTTATTAATTCAACAGACAATGGTTTGATTTGTTGGTAATCCATTTCATAACCGGATCGAAGCAAACATGGGAAATAAGTAAATTCATCAATTAATTTGAAATTTTGTTAGAAATAAAAATCCGATGACAACTTCTGAACCAAAAAACATACTCATTCACAACATTGCTGCGATTGATGATGAATCATTTCTACAAGCCATAAAAACCATCATCGATATAAAAACCCAAACTACAGTTTACAAAACCACAAACCAACACAAAGCATTGGTAGAAGAGAGAATAGAACAAATCGAAAAGGGTGATTATTTCTCTAATGAAAAGGTGGCAGAAGAAATTGAAAAATGGCTTCAAGAGAAATAATTTGGTCCGCAAGGGCAAAATTTGATCAACTTAAAATTCTCGATTTCTATTACCAAATAAACGGAACTAAAACTTATAGCTTAAAACTTTACAGTAACTTTAAAAGTGCCGTAAAACTAATCGGCAAACAACCTGAAATAGGTCTCAAAACTGATAACGTAAATGTCAGAAACCTTATCGTTGGCTACTTTGCCCTATTTTACAGAATAAATGAACAATCCATTGAGAACATCGCAATTTGGGACTCGCGACAAGACCCTGAAAATCTCAAATTATAGATACTTTCCATACAAACTCGCATAGCTTTCATAACACATCATTTTCATTCACAAAATTTAACAGTCGGGAAATAATTTTCGGCGGTTCGGTAAAGTTAACTTTCAGATTTTGTTTGCAGATTTCATTTTTGCAAAAAAATACCGAAATGAAAAAAACATCTCTACTCCTATTGCTGGGCTTCTTCTCCCTGATGCTTTCAGCGCAATCAACCATCACGCAAACCATTCGCGGAACGGTTATCGATAAAATCACCCTCACCCCGTTACCGGGTGCCAATGTGATCCTGCTCAACAGCGACCCGCTTGTTGGGGTTTCTGCTGATGTCGACGGCAAATTCAGGTTGGAAAAGGTTCCGATCGGCAGGGTGGATCTCAAGGTTACCTATATCGGGTACAAAGACATTATTCTATCGGGGCTGAATTTGCAGGCAGGCAAAGAGCTCGTCCTCGATCTGAAAATGGACGAAATGGCCGTGATGAGCGAAGAGGTGGTGGTGACCGCCAAACGCGAAAAAGCCAAAGCGATCAATGATATGGCAACCGTTAGTGCACGTGGATTTACAGTGGAAGAAACCGAACGATATGCCGGTTCGAGAAATGATGTGGC
>JAGQVF010000227.1 GCA_020438135.1 Bacteroidales bacterium
AATCTCCCGGCCGGCATCCGCTACAACAAAATATTTCTCCCTCCCTACGTTTGGTACTACGATCTGCAGCCCCACCCCACGTTCCAGCCCCACGTCTACGATGCACTATTCGAGATATTACGCACATTAAAGCAAGACCACGCCATAGTAAAACACAACCTCAATGTACAGTTATGGTTGTTCCATCCCCGGTTCATCCAAAGCATGGTAATAGTATCCACAAAAGAAAAATCCGAAGACCAGCAGAAAAAAATAGAAGCAACACAAACCGAACAACCACCACCACCCATCATCCACAAAAGAAGTAAGGGCTACACCATCAAAAAAGGCAACCATGTTGGTATCAGGCAACTTCCCACCACCAACAATAATATACAATGGGAACCCATCCCCCTCGGAGACATCTGGGTAATTGAATAAAAAACACTCATCCAACATTCCACCATTCCGCCATTCAACAATTCAACCATTCAATTCCGCACGAGCAGAACTTCGCTACGCTCAGCCATTTTACAAATTCAGCAATTATCCTCCATATCACTATATTTGCAAAAATTTGCAATAATCAACCCCCAAAAAGGTTTTCCATTCATGAAACAAATCACACTCATCATATCGCTATTATTCATAGGGTGCCTTCTTTCGGCCCAAACCTCCGTCAAAATAGCCGTACTCAAATACCCCGGCGGCGGCGATTGGTATGCCAACCCCACTTCACTGCCCAACCTCATCGCCTTTTGCAATGAAAACCTCCACACCAATATCGATCCCGAACCCGCCACTGTTGATGCCGGCAGTCCCGAGATATTCAACTATCCGCTCGTTCACATGACCGGACATGGCAATATCGTTTTCACTGCTCAAGACATTAAAAACCTCCGCGAATACCTCACCGGTGGAGGTTTCATCCATATTTCCGACAACTATGGGCTCGATGAGTTCCTCCGTCGCGAAATGAAACGCATCTTCCCCGAATCCGATTTCGTCGAGCTCCCCTTCGATCATCCTATTTACCATCAGCAATACGATTTCAACAACGGGTTGCCCAAAATTCACGAACACGACAACAAACCCGCACAGGGTTTCGGCATTTTTTACCAGGATCGCCTCGTTTGTTTCTACGATTACGAATGCGATCTCGGCGATGGCTGGGAAGACCCCGCCGTCCACCACGACTCACAGGCCACCCGCACCAAAGCCTTGCAAATGGGAGCCAACATCGTACAGTATGCATTCATGCAATAAAAACAAAAGCCACCGGTAACACCGATGGCTTCCTGTTAGAAATAACTTAGCTTTTGTACCCTACAACACCTTTTTAAAGATAAAAGTCATCGTAATGAGGTTATCGGAGTTGCCTCCGTTGGTTGAAACAAGGGTGTAACCTTTGGCATCAATCTCATTCAGTTTACTTTGAATGATCAGCAAATTTTCATCCATTTTTTTTGGACTGAGCTTGCCCAGCTCGTCTTCATCAACCGTGCCGTCCTCCCAAATGGTAACCAGGCTTGAGGGTTGCATGCCAAACACCTCTGTAGCCCGCACGATCACATATCCTTCACCTGCAGCCGGAATTTCACCCTGACCGTCACCCCTCACTAATCCTGATTGAACTGCAAGTACGAAAAGCAATCCAACGATTGCAACAATTGAAATAATTTTTTTCATGATGGTAAAAGTTTAGTTGTTGATAAATGATTGAGATGTCTGTAAAGATAAAAAAATCCCGGGCTGGCTACCCGGAATTTAAGGCTTTTTGAGATGATCTCTGATCAATCTGTATTATTTGATGAATTCAAAACACCGGTTATTCAACAATAAGCTTTCGGGTATAGGTCCCCTTCGATCCCGCATACGAAACGAAATATATTCCTTTCGGCAGATCACGGATATCCAGGGTATATGCTGAATGAGCCAGGTTGAAAGTTTTGAGCACAGTTCCGGCAGCATTGAAAAGTTTGCAATGGAAAGCCTCATTTCCAGCAACAGGTTTAATACAAACAAAGGTAGAAGCCGGATTGGGATATATGCTGAATATAACTTCATCCATGATTTCCTGAATTCCTACAGTTATTGTATCAGGCGTTCCACACTCCACACCATCTTTATTGTAATAGAACATTTGCTGATCGTAGGCAATCATATAACCCATTTGTTCAAGATATGCATGAGTGCGTCCCAGGCCGCGGCCATACGTATTGATATAATGGTCGGGTTCAAATTCACCAACAAAATAGTTACACTCATTCATCAGCGTATTGCAATATTGATCACTCGTGTAAATAGAAGTATCATACTGAAACCCCTCATCGTATTGATCGATAGTCAGCTCAAGATTGCTAACCCAGGTGATTACGGTATCTTTCCAGAAGGTATAAACCAGGTGTGGTTCCGGTTCCCATTCAACAAACGATTGATAGCCATCTACAGCCTGCACATACAATAATGTGTCTCCGGCAGATGAATAATATTTATCGATAATGGTGATCCGGTCGGCATTGGGTGGTTGTTCGGGATGCTGCCCCATGAAATGAAACTCATCTCCGATATGGTAATCAAAAACTTCGCCTATAGTCATCAATTCCTGACCGTTAAGCGTTGTTGATGAGATTAATAAAAATGATATAATCCAGAATAGAAAGTGCTTCATGATAACGTTGTTTTAATATTAAAAAAGTGAAGGTGTCAGGTAGTTATCAGCCGGTGGCAGGCATTTTACAGGGCGCTCCCACCGGCAGGTATGACCAGTTTGAGGGGCTTATTCATGATATTGTTTATACAGAGATGTGTTGAAGACAAGAACAGGCGCTGTATCGTTGCGCAACAGGCAGAAATAGGTTTGAGGTTGTAGGCGGTTTTTTCGTCACATCCGGCAAACCAGGTCAAAACCGGAACCGGATTTATCGTCTTCTGGTCAGTCCGAGGTCTTTATAAGCCTGGTTGTTCGGGGTAAAAGGGCTGAGAACATTATTGATAGTCCATGAGAATCCAACGGTGAATAGGGAATAATAATCAAGGTCGCCCCCTTTGATGATGTTATCGAGGTTGTCATTTTGCGCCTGCCTGATCGAAAGTTCAGCATTGATCTTAAAATGGCGGGTTAATCGGTAATCAATGCCACCCCCTGTGAAATAGACAAATTCGGGCACCCCGGTATTTTGAATACGTGTGAGGTTTTCTCCTTCCATCATTTGATGACCTGTAGTTTTGAAAATAAACTGGCCAATCCCGGCAAAACCATATAAGCCGGTTGCTGGAGAATGTTTACTACTCAGAAGTTTAATAAAATCCACCTGTCCGCGCACACTATACTCAAATAAATCGGTTTCAAAATGAAACCGGTTCGATTCACCTCCCTTAAAACCCCCGTAGTATAGTTGGGCAGCCACTCCAAAAGCACTCCCCAAAGTTTTGTGTATCCTCAATCCGGATGAAAGTTTGCTTTCAAACCTGAGCTTATTTACGGGGTCTTCATCATAAATACTCAAATCACCAAAATACGAGGCATATCCAAATTGCAACGAAACCGACCAATTGTTTTTCAATCCTGGTTTTATTTCTCCTGCCCATTTGCAGGTTTCTGCGGATGAAGCTGTGTAGCTAACTGTAAGCAGAACGAATGCGGAGACTAATGTGATCTTTTTCATAATTTCTAACCTATTGCTTTTGTTTAACTATTTAGTAGGATAGCTAAACAAAAACATATTTAAGATTTAAATGTTCATTGACTGAAAGCAAAAATATCATATCGGTAACCTTTGATGCAACTACCACATATTAATCGGTATGTTTGGAAGGGTAAGCGGTTTGATTGGAAAAGGGAATGGTTGAGATTGCATTTTTTGTTGAAGTAAAAACTTATTTTTGCCAATCTGAATGAAAAAATGAAACATGAACATAGCTACCAATAATTTCAAAATTCAAAAAATTTATCTGTTTTACCAATTGTTATTGCTGGCAATATTGATGGTGCCCACAGTATTGGCTGCTCAAACAGAAGCGGAGCGTCAGGCAATCATGGATGCTTTATCAGAAAACGACAGGCTCATCAAAGAAGAATGGATGGCAAATGATGAGGATTCACCGTTAACGGAAGTACAAAGAGAACAATTCGATGGACTATCATTTTATCCTGTTGATCCTTCGTTTAAAGTCTTTGCACGTTTGGAAAGGGATGAAGTACAGCAAAATGTGGAAATGAAGACTTCTCAGAATGTTATTATCTACCTGGTTCGGTATGGAAAGATAACTTTTAGTTTAAAAGGTACGGTGGTTTCTCTAACCATATTTCGGGATCAAAACTTACCTGAAATGAGCGATACGCCGGGCCGTTTTTTTATTCCATTTGCAGATATGACAACCGGCCGGGAAACCTCTTCACTCGGTCGATATCTCATTTTCGAGAGGCCTGCCAATGAATCTAATTTTATGCTTGATTTCAACAAAGCAATAAATCCCTACGCTGCTTATAACAGCGCATATAATTCAATTATTCCACCGCAGGAAAATTATATTCCGCTGGAGATTACCGCAGGGGAGAAAAATTTTTCAAATCCAAGGTAAGCCCTACACCGATAATCCTACCGGTTCTTTCACCATGTCTCTCGGTTCGATGTGAATTGTGGTTTCGATATTGTGTTTTTCCTGGATCCTTTTTTCGATTTGGGTAGCAATCTCATGTCCGGTTCTGATATCGGTTTCTTCACTCAGTTTTATATGAAAGGTAAGTTCAGAATGAGTTCCGTAGTTGTGGATATGAAAATGATGAGGTTGCAGATCAGTGGATACAGATTCTCGGATGGTAAGGAGCAGTTTTGCAATAAGTTCCTCTGAAGGTTTTTCGCCTAACAAACGGGTAATTGTGTCCCTTAAAATATCGAAAACTGCATATCCGAGCAGAAGTGAAATAATGAGACCCAGCGCGCTATCAATCCACCAATAATAGCGGGCCAGAAAAATTCCCACAAGGATCACCAGGGAGGATAAAGCATCACTGCGGTGATGCCAGCCATCGGCCCGCAGTGAGGGGTTTCCCGATTTACGGTAGGTGTAGAACGAATATTGTGCAAGCGCTTCTTTGATCACCACGCTAAGCACCGTTACAGCGATTGCAATTGTTCCGTAGCTCGCCGTTTCGCGGTTTAAATAGTTTTGTACTGATTCTCTTGCAAATTCGTAAGCAATAATTCCAAGCAGAAAAGCAATAAAGAAAGCTGCGATCTGCTCCCACCGGCCAAATCCGAAGGGATGTTTATGAGTCGGTTTTCTGCTCGAAAGCCTCACCCCACCAATAACGATCAATGAGGAAAACGAATCGGATAAGGTATGCCAAGCGTCGGCAATAATTGCAACTGATCCCGACACAATACCAGCCCAGTATTTCAGGATAAAAAGCAATATGTTGACAACGATCGAAATGATTCCCTGCCGGTACCCGAGTTTAGTCCGTTGGTCCATCCGTTTTAATAATTAATCACAAATGTACGAAAACATAAAGGTGGAATGATTCTAAAATAGAGCGGGTTAAGTGTAACTCTTTGTTTAAGCAGGTCCATCAGCAAAATACATATCAATGGGTCCTTTGTTTTTGGCCTCGATCTTACCGCGATATGTACAATTAAATTTATCCTGTACTTTTTCCCAGGTCATTTGTGAAATGTTTACTCTTCCTACTTCACCTCCCGATTCCATACGCGAAGCAATATTTACTGTATCGCCCCAAATGTCGTACTGGAATTTTTTTATGCCTACAATACCGGCTACCACGGGACCGGTGTTGATGCCGATACGCAATTCGAAATATGGTTTTCCTTCTGATTTACGCTGCATTTTAAGCTCCGACATAAATTCCTGGATCTCCAGTGCGGCTTTTACCACATCTTCGGGGTTGGTGTCATTTTGTACAGGCAAACCTCCGGCACACATATATGAATCGCCGATCGTCTTTATTTTTTCAATGTTATGTTTTGAGATGATCTGATCAAAATTTTTAAAACAAAAGTCGATTTCATTAACCAATTCCTGGGGCGAGAGCTTTTCCGCCATAAATGTAAATCCCTTGAAGTCGGTGAACATCACGGTAACCATACCAAAGTGCCTGGCTTCCGAATGACCCTTATTCTTTAGCTCTTCGGCAGTTTGCGCAGGAAGTATGTTGAGCAACAAATTGTCGGATCTTTCTTTTTCTTTATTGATGATCGCATTTTTTTCCGATAATTCAATCTTTGATCTTCTTACATACCTATATCGATGCAACAGAAGAAGGGATAAAAGAAGTACAAGTGAACCTACTGCAACCACTGAATTCCTGATGATTTTTTGTCGTTTCAGATTCAGTTTCTGAATTTCCGAATCTTTGGTGAGCAGCGTGATCTCTTGTTGTTTTTTTTCATCTTCATAAGCCCTTATTTTTTGAATCGCCTTATCTTTTTCTGTAGTTAAAATTGAATCTTTTAGCTGACCCGATTTCAAATTGTAGAGGAAAGCGTTCTGATAATCATGCAGTTCTGCATAAACGTCGGACATGCTATCATATATATCTATCAGGTAATAGCGGGCGCCGGATTGTTCAGCTAATGCCGAAGATCGGATAAAATATTCAAGTGCCTTTTGGTGTTCACCCCGATCGATACTGATGTTGGCCATTCCGTTCAGGATGCTGATCTTTCCCAGTTCATCATTCACTTCATCGGCAATGACATATGCTCTTTTCTCAAAATTGAGTGCCTGGTTGAGATTGCCAAGTCGCTGATGTGCCAGAGCAAGATTATGCAATGCAATGGAATGATTGAACGGATCGTTTACGGTGTCCTGCAATTGCAAACTCCGGGTAAAGTAAGTAAGTGCTTTTTCATTTTGTTTCAGCTTGGCATATAACAACCCGATATTCCCATAATTAAATGCCAGTTTGCCGGAGTCATTCAAAAGTGCATTGATGCGGGCGGCTTTTTCATAGTGATCCAGCGCTTCATCGTAATATTCCATTTCGAAATATCGCGAGCCAAGATTGTTGTAAATCTTTGCCATTCTTAAACTGTCATTAAGCTTCTCAAATATGGAGAGTGCCTTCAATGCGGTAGAGATCGATTCATCAATTTTCCCCACGACAGCGTAAGTAATACTGTAATTGTTGTAAATATCACCAAGTTGTTTTTCAAATCCGTATGCAAGCGCAATATCTTTGGCTTTCTCGTAGTAATACAATGCTGAATCATATAATCCTTTCAAATCGTAAACGATTCCAATGTTAAGATAGGCATTGCTTTCTGCATGTTGGTTTTGGTGCTTTTTGGCGAATTCAAATTCTTTTATTGAGACTTTCATGGCCAGATCAAGATCACGGTAATAGGCAATTTCTATGTACGAATCAATGGCATCATAAGCTATTGAGTCGCCTGCTGTACCTTTGATTTGTTGAAAAAGGCTATCAACTTCAGCGGGTAGCTGAGATTGGATGTTGTTTTGGAAACATGCTAAAACAATAGAAAGAGCAAGCAAAACAAGTTGCCGGAAGTTTTTCATCTGTTTGGTCAGTTAGTCGACTTCAAAGCTACGAATTTTATTTATTGTTTATATCAATTCCAAATTAGGAGTATCTTTGTAATTAAAACCAGATGCTCATTTAGTTTATTGTTATGCAACCAATTTCCGTTTTTGAGCAATTTTCAAATTAACTAACTTAAACTACATTCTTTATGAAAAAAATGCTCATGTTACCCATGATTTTGCTGTTTGTGTGGCCACAGTTAAAAACCTATTCTCAATCCGATAATGCTCATCAAAGGGAAGTTAACAAAGAAAGAAATGAAAAGCAGGTTATGATGAAGGATGAGTCAACTTCGCCCTTAACTGAAGAACAGCGCCTGAAATTTGATTCGCTTTCGTATTTCCCGATCAACGACGAATTTAAAATAACGGCAGAGTGGTACCCTTCCGAACGGTCGGAACCTGTTACACTTCAAACTTCATCGGGTGGAGAAATGCAACTGGAAAAAACCGGTTCAGTGCGTTTTGAATATGGTGGCGAGGTATATTCCCTGGATGTTTTTGCAAGTGATAAATTGCCTGAATTTCAGGGAAGCGGCGATATTTATTTTATTCCTTTTATGGATCAAACTTCTGGCAGGGAGAGCAATGGTTCGGGCCGGTATGTTAGGGTTGATCCCGTTGAAGGTGAGGATAAGCTTGAGCTTGATTTTAACCGTTCTATAAACCCGTTTAGTGCTTACAATGAAAAATATTCAGGCTTAGTTCCTCCGCCTGGGAACCGCTTAATGTTTTCAGTGGTGTCTGGTGAACGAAAGTACGAACACAGGTAAAAAATCCGAATTATTTCCTTGGGGATGGATCTAATGTCATTAGCAACATGTCGTTTTCCTTGCCCCGTAGTTTAACTTTTCCTGCTTCTTTGAATGTATAATGCCCTTCGGTTTGTAATAATGTTGCTATTGAGTGTGAAATGAGGAGTGTTTCATGGAGGGTTTTACAAGCTTCTTCTATTCGTGAGGTCGTGTTCATAACATCACCCATAAAAGCAATTTCTCTCCGTGTATAACCAAGTTCTCCGGTAACAGTTATGCCCCCGTGCAAACCTGCTTTAAATTCAGGGACCAGGCCGTATTGTTTCAGGTAATAATCCGACTTTTTTTGGATGGAATCACTAATGGCTAAAAAACACCGGATGCAATTGCTGTTTGAAATGGCATTTTTTTTCGTCCAGGTAATGATCGCCTCGTCACCCACGTATTTGTAAATTTCGCCTTTCGATTTCCGAACCGGTTCTGCCAGGTCGTGAAAAAAATCGTTCACGAGCGACATGAAACGCAAATGACCGATTTTTTCGGCAATGGACGTTGAGGATTTGATATCGAGAAACATAAATACCCTGTCAACTTCCTGGGGTCTGCGATAGACACCTATCAGTAATTTGCCCAAAATGTGATGCCCGATCAGGTTTTCCAGAATTGTAAAGAAATTAAACAAAAAGCTTAAAATCAGTCCGAAGATGATCCCAACCTGGTAATACCTATTGACGAGGAAATTGTAATTTTTGAAAATCTCTTCAAAATTTCCACGCATGTAAAAGATTCCGACAAATAACATTGCAATCGCGAATATGATGATCAGTTGCGCAATTGAATTGATTATGATCACAAGGAGCAAATTCCACCTGACCAGGTATTTTTTATAAATAAATTCGGTATAAACCTGGATGCCAATAGGTACCAGAAAACCTATACATAAGCCAGCTGCGATCGACTGCCAACCCTGGTAGTAAATCACGTACATAAACACGATGGTGATAGCAGCAGAAATAAAACTCGATTTTAGCGAAATGGTTCTTTTCTGATCATTTGTTCGTGCCATAAAAAACTATCTGTAAGTGAAGGTTTACACCTGTCAATAAGGTTAGTTAATTTAGTCGTAAAAGTAATCAACTAATAGCAACGTACCTAACCGGACAGCCTATTTATTATGTTTTCCAAAAACGGCGGTTGTATCCTTTTAATCAAAAATCAGGAAAAAGTTGTGATTATATAGAATTCAAAATTTGCAGTAACTATTCAACCGTTACTGATTTTGCGAGGTTTCTTGGTTGATCCACATTGCATTCGCGCATCACTGCAATATGATAAGCCAGCAATTGTAAAGGAACGGTGGCCAGCAATGGAACAAGCATTTCCTCAGTTTCGGGCACTTCGAGCACATAATCCGCAAGTTCCTTAACGGTTTTATCACCTTTGGTTACGATGGCAATGATCTTACCCTTACGTGCCTTTACTTCCTGAATATTGGATATCACCTTTTCATAAGTTCCTTTGTTGGTTGCAACCACCACCACAGGCATTTCCCGGTCGATCAGTGCAATGGGGCCATGTTTCATTTCGGCTGCCGGATAACCTTCGGCATGGATGTAGGAAATCTCTTTCAGTTTCAATGCGCCTTCCATAGCAACGGGGTAATTGTATCCCCTTCCGAGATAGAGGAAATTACGGGCATAGATAAACATTTTGGCCAGCTCCTTTACCTGATCATCCACTTTCAGTGCATCTTTAACCTTGTTTGGAATCGCTTCCAGTTCACTGAGCAACTGGTGGAAACGTGATTTTGAAACTGTACCTTTCATTTCAG
Source organism: Bacteroidales bacterium (assembly GCA_020438135.1). Classification (GTDB taxonomy): domain Bacteria; phylum Bacteroidota; class Bacteroidia; order Bacteroidales; family JAADJA01; genus JAADJA01. The sequence goes on from JAGQVF010000227.1 coordinate 10,132, forward strand.
CAATACGAAGAGCCATCAGGGTAAGAATGGTTACCTGGGCAGTGAATGCTTTGGTTGAAGCTACACCAATCTCGGGCCCGGCATGTGTATACGAACCGGCATGTGTTGCCCTCGCGATTGAAGAGCCTACCACATTGCAAATGCCGATGATGGTTGCCCCTTTGGCGCGTGCAAGCTCAATCGCTGCAAGTGTATCAGCAGTTTCACCGGATTGGCTGATAGCGATCACAATATCATCTTCGCTGATGATTGGATTACGATACCTGAATTCGGAGGCATACTCAACCTCAACAGGTGTGCGGGCTAATTCTTCAAATAAGTATTCACCCACCAGTCCGGCATGCCATGAGGTTCCACAAGCTATGATTATGATCCTTTTGGCATTTTTCATTTTTTGTTCGTACTCGCTGATACCACCCAGTTTAACAGTGCCTTCACGGGCGTTCAGTCTTCCACGCATACTGTCGAGAATTGAACTGGGTTGTTCGAATATTTCTTTCAGCATGAAATGAGCATAACCACTTTTTTCAAGCTGTGAAAGGTTCATTTCAAGGGTTTGGACATACGGGGTTTTCAGTTGATTTTTGATGGTTTTGATCCTGATCTTTTCATTTTTCTTCACAACTACTATCTCTTCATCATTCAGGTAAACAACATCTTTGGTGTATTCTATAATAGGCGCTGCATCCGAAGCAAGGAAAAACTCATCCTCTCCGATACCCACCACCAGCGGGCTGCCTTTACGTGCAGCTACGAGCATATCCGGATGTTCTTTGGAAATCACCACAATGGCATAGGCTCCAACCACCTGGTTAAGAGCTATTCTAACGGCTTCTTCAAGGTCGGTTTTTTCGTTTACCATTATGTCCTCGATCAGTTGTATCAATACTTCTGTATCTGTATCACTGCTGAAAGTATAACCCCTGGTCAGTAATTCTTCTTTGATAGAGGCATAATTTTCTATAATTCCATTGTGGATCATAGCCAGTTTGCCCGATTGCGATAAATGCGGGTGCGCATTCACATTATTCGGTTCGCCGTGAGTTGCCCAGCGTGTATGGGCTATACCGATGGTTCCTGATGTGTCTTTACCTTTCACAAAGTTTTCAAGTTCTGAAACCTTGCCTTTTGTTTTGTACATGTTCAGTTTGCCATTCAGCATGGCCACACCGGCACTGTCGTATCCCCGGTATTCGAGTCTGTATAAACCTTTTAAAAGTATCGGGAAAGCTTCTTTAGAGCCTACATAACCTACAATTCCGCACATAAAAAATCCTTTTATTTTGAAAGCTGCAAAGATACAGCATAAACTCTGACAAAAAAATATTTATAGAATGGCTCTTAAGGTCTGGTATAGATCAGTTTCAACTTCAGGTGTTTAGGATTTGAATGATCGGTACCGTATAGGGATAAACCTGAAGCTCTTACTGCTTTGGCATTAGGGTATAATTCAAGTCCGTAATCGGGTGCTCCGAGCATAAGGCTTTGGATATACATCGTGATCCTAAAGCTATATGTCAGATTGCTTTCATTTAAACTACCGCCATAATAGTCATCTCCGAAACGGGATTGATCCTCGGTGAACCTGATTTCTCCATTTTCCTCACTGAGTCTGAAAAGCAGCAATCTGTCGGGTAAAGGGTAGTCCTCATTATTTTCCAATGCGGAAATCACCAATTTCGCCTCATTGATAACAACATCTGCGGTATCGGCCCAGGAGGTAATGTTTGGAAATTTTATTTTTGTTTTTATACCTCCCATCGCCTGAAGAAAAAGTTTTTCTTTACCATATTGCGAGAAGTTTGTGTCCTCTGTGATCACCTCATCTAAAAAGGTGTTATCCAGGCTTGCCTCATAATCATGCTCAAAATGACCCACACGTGCACTGTTTTCATTGATCAGCAGGTCATAAGTCAATTCACTTTGACTCGTGTCGTTCATGTAAGTGATCCTGACCAGCGACCTGTCGTTCAGCAGACTGAAATAGAGGACGGCACCATCACCTGTAGCAGTAACCGGTTCTGCTTCAACATATATCCCTTTAAAAAATTGTTCTATAAAATCCGTACTGGTGCCAAAGTCGGGAAGAGAATCAAGCAAATTATTGGCTAATTGCAGATCGAGCGGAATATGCAATTCATTGGCAACAAGAACCGAATCAATCAAAATGCTATCATTGGGTTGTGGGGTGAAGGTCAGCGTACCAATTGGATTGGGATTGATTGGAAAAGTTGAAAATGTGTAGTAAGTATCAGCATATTTAATGGTATCGGTCACACGGTATACATTCACAGTTTGTTCTGTATTGATATTTCCGTAATACCCGCTATAAACCAGGATTAGTTCCATAGAAACTGCCTGCGCATTATTGCCAAAGTCAGGTGCGACAGATGACATCCGCAAATGCGAATAAAATCCGGCATCTACCCGTCCAAAAGTTGGTGTGTTCATGCTGCCCAGAAGGCTAATACTTGTTTCGTCGGATTCAACTGAATCATCAATTTGCGACCAGGCCTGTACCATAAAAGTTGTATCGAATCCTGTTTCAGCTTTGTTATTATCCACGAGATCGAGACCAATTGATTCGGGTTTTTTATTGCAGGCAAGGATCAGGATTAGTAAGGAGGTCATCAATACGAGGCTGCTCCACCGGGCTGTTCTTGTTTTCAAATGATGTATCAGTTTTTGTAAATTTTTTTAAAACAAGATAACTTTAATTTAACGGGGTTATTATTTGTTCCCCAGCACTTCATCATAAAATTTATTATACACCTCGATATAGTTGTCGTCCGAGGGGTGTTTCATGGTAGGTTTATCTGCTTTTTTCAGATATCCGTCCACTGACGAATTGATCTCATCGTCACCAACGATAACAGCATCCGAGAAATCGATAGCAGCTTTCATCATGCTTTCATAATCGGCATTTTGATAATGATTGAGGTCTTTGTTCGTAATTCCTTCGAGTTTGATTTTTTTCGCAAATTCACCATTGAAACTGGCTTTGAATTCATCGTTATAAACGGAATAGATCACCTTTGTGTCGGAGAAAAGCGGATTGTCTCTGAAAGCTTTTTTAATGTATATCGGCACGAGGCTTGTCAACCAACCGTGGCAATGAACAATATCAGGAGGCCAGCCAAGTTTTTTTACAGTTTCCAAAACTCCCCTTGAGAAGAAAATAGCACGTTCGTCGTTATCATCAAAAAAATTACCCGATTTGTCGGTTATCGTGGCCTTACGCTGGAAATAATCTTCATTATCTATAAAATATACCTGCATTCTAGCCTGCTGAATGGAAGCGACCTTGATGATGAGGGGGTGGTCGTTATCATCGATAATGAGGTTCATTCCGGACAGCCTGATCACTTCATGCAACTGATTTCTGCGTTCATTGATATTTCCGAAACGCGGCATAAAGGTCCTGATCTCACGACCTCTTTCCTGCGTCCCTTGCGGAAGATAACGGCAGATGGTTCCCATATGGCTTTCCGGAAGATAGGGTATAATTTCCTGTGCAATATATAAAACCTTAACTTTTTCCATTTCGCAAGTTGTTAATTTAAAAAGGTTTGCAAAATTATAAAAAAAAGAGGTCAAATTCAACAGAATGCCTTCCGGGATTGTTTAACATTTGTAAAATTATGTTAAATGTTTTGTTTTGTAAGGGATTTTCAACGCTCACGTCTTAGCAGATAAATTGTTAATGAAATCTTAAATTGTTTTTTATCCCGTTTGATGGGGCTATTTTTGAAATCCATTTAAAAATATTGAAAATGAAGAAATTCTACGCATTGTTTGTATTGAGTGTGCTGATCAGCTGGTCTGTGAAAAGCCAGCATTTTATCTTTGAGCCAACGGATAATTACGAAGATGAGATCAACCTGAACTCATATACCGAACATCGGGTATATATGAAAAACCTGACAGGAGGAATACTCACTTTATCGTGGGAACGAATTTACCTCGATTTCCCGATAGAATGGAATGTAACTACCTGTGATAACGGAGGTTGTTATACGGCCATTCCGGAAAGCGGAACCATGCAACCCATACAGGATACCACCAGGGCTTTCCTTGAACTTACGATCAATGCAGCTGACCGTACAGGAACAGGTATCGTAAAATTTAATGTTTATGATTATAAACATCCCGATCAGGCGGATACACTTACTTTTACCATTCATGCCGGAACCACTACAGGGATCGAGATCGAACAGCAACAAAATACTTTATCTGTTTATCCAAATCCTGCTGATGACTTTATAAACATACATACAGGTATTTACAAAGATGTTCAGGTAACCATATCAAATATTCAGGGACAGGTGGTTTTGACTGATGAAATGTCCGGAAACAAAATCACAACCTATTCAATTAGCGAATTTGAACAAGGTTTGTATTTTGTTACGATTAAGGATAAATCGGGAATCCTCGACAGAAAAAAACTGCTGGTAAAATAAAATGATATTGCACTTACATTGTAACTATGCAAAATGACCCCGGTTTAAGCCGGGGTTATTTTTTTAAATAATCTCCCTTTCGATGATCCAAAAAATATACATTTGTTAAAAACATTTCGAAATGTGTCGGTTGATGCCAGTTTTATTGCTTCTGTTTTTAAGTTCAACAATTATTGCCCAGGACAAGGGATTTGTCTCTATTCATCAACTTCAAAATGAACACTACAAACAGCTGTTGACAAAAAACAGTGCACCGACAGAAGGAAAATCGATTGGATCGATTGGGAAAACAGAGGTTAATTCAGATCTTCAAAAGCGGGTTTTTGGTTATCATCCTTACTGGAGTGGCGATAAATACCTGAACTATCAATGGGAGTTGCTCAGCGATCTTTCTTTCTTTTCATATGAAGTAGATCCGGCTACCGGAAATCCTGTAACGACTCATAACTGGGAAAATGCTCCCGTGATCGATACGGCCATCACGCACGGGGTGAAAGTCCATTTATGTGTTACGCTTTTTTCAGACCATGCCGATTTTTTTGGAAATGCCCAGGCAAAACAAACATTGATCGACAACATCATCAACCTCATCGAAATGCGTGGTGCACATGGCGTTAACATGGATGTAGAGGCGCTGCCTTCATCGCAGAGTGAAAACTTCAATAATTTCATCATTGATCTTTCTATACAGGTTCATGATGCTTTACCCGATGCCGAAGTGAGCATTGCCGCACCGGCCGTTAACTGGAGCGATAAGTTCGATATTCCGTTATTGAATGAATATATTGATTTTTTTATGGTGATGGCCTATGATTACTACTGGTCGGGAGCCACAGAAGCCGGTCCGGTTTCGCCACTGTATTCCATGGTGGATTATTATTCATATAACTTCAGCAAAACCATTTCCTATTATCAGCACGAGGGCGTTCCGGCTGAGAAAATTTTGACAGGCGTTCCTTATTACGCGTATCAGTGGCCGACTGAAACTGGTGTTGCCCCTTCTGCCACAACCGGTTCAGCCACAGCCTATACGTATAGCTATGTGAAAAACAACAGCAGCGGAAATTACAGCCTTTCAAACAAACACCGCGAGGAAAATTCATTCGGGCCTTATTTCGCATTTGAAGACGGGGGTTGGTATCAATGCTGGATTGATGATGTGTATAGCATGGGAGAAAAATACGATATCGTTAACCGCCGCGGACTTGGTGGGATCGGGATTTGGGCATTGGGATACGACGATGGATACACCGATTTTTGGGATCTGATCAATGAAAAATTCACCGAAGGAGGTGAGATTGTTCAGGCAGATACCCTATATGATTCAGGTGGCCCGTCATGGGATTATAACGACCGGGAAAATTACCGGTACACCATCACAACCATACCCGGCAGCCATATACACCTCGCGTTTTCCTACCTGAATCTTGAGGAGGGATACGATACGCTTTGGATTTACGACGGGCCTGATACCACTTCACCGCTCGTCAACTTCTATAACGGGGATTCTTTACCGGAATCGATCATCTCTTCCGGAAACACACTTACTTTCCGTTTTAAATCCGACAACGCCACCACCGAAGCGGGATGGCGAGCAGTGTACGATACCCTGCCGGTATCCTCCATTTCTGAACAAAACGATTACCGTAGTTTGGAGGTTTTTCCCAACCCGGCTATGGATTATATTTGGATTAAAGAACCTGCCCTTTTTATCAGTAAAAGTCAGGTGAATGTGGTTGTTGTCTCATCCACTGGTAAGGAATTGAAACTATCTGCAATAAAGGAAAGTCAGGGTTTACTGAAGTTGAATATTTCAGAATTACCACAGGGCTTATTCATTCTTAAAATCAGTGATTGGGAAAATGGTGTTTGGATATCCAGATTCACCACGGTCAGGTGATACCTAAGAATTGTACCGAGGTTAGGGTCCTTCATCAATCACCTTATTCAGAACCTTTTCCAATTGGCCGGTAAGATAAAACGGGACGTTTATGAGTTTATACTGTTTGCCTTTTAACGTTTGCGTATCTTCAATCGAAAATGTATTGTCATAAATCCTGACCGCTATATTATGCGGTGCATCATCAACGAATCGATGTAATGATCTCAACCTTCCCGAGCTTCCCGACTTTACTTCTACAGGTACTACCAGATCTTTCCAGGGTAAAACAAAATCAATCTCAGCTTCAGCCTTTGCTTTAGAAGGGATCCAAAAATTCAGTTTCGACCTCACAGACGGTTTGGCAGCAAGCAGGTTTTGACCTACCATGTGCTCAGCAATTTTGCCTTCGTAAACCTCATCAATGTTATTTGAAAGATAAAGTTGCCTTTGCAATCCTGCGGAGTGATTGACCAATCCGGTATCAAGCATCATCAGTTTGGGTGAAAGCCGGATTTTTTCTTCCAGGGGTAGTTTGGTTTTAGAGACAGGGTAAATCAGTTGAAGGATCATGGTTTTCTCAAGTATTCTGAAAGCTTCACCCATTTCGCGGGAACGGTATTGCGATTGACCGAATTTTTCAAAAGTAATTCTCGTGCCTGCATATTGAAATGCTGAGCCGATGATATGTCTGAAAATATTGGCCATGGTTTGATTTCGTGCATATTTCTCAACATCTTCCTGATATGAAACAATGAGCCGGTCATAAATATCTACAAGTTTGTTTAAATCTCTGTTTTGTCTGTAGTTACTAATGATTTCAGGCATTCCACCAATGATCGTATATGTTTTAAACAGTCGGGATAAGTGAACATGCGCATAGGGAGGGACCACAGCCTCTTTTATTAATTCAAGATTCTTATCTTCTCCGGTTGCTCCAAGAAACTCTTCAAATGTGCATGGCCTAACCGGCAAAAAGTCAACACGACCCACAGGAAATGAAATCTGACGATCGATCAGTGTCTCCAGCAATGATCCTGCTGCAATTACATAAATGTTTTTTGCGTCTTCATAAAAATATCTCAGGTATTCAACTGCTTTCGGACTGTTTTGAATTTCATCGATAAAAAGCAATGTCCGCTGTTTTGTTTTATCAGCTTTTTTTAAATAAAAGATAGCTTCTAGTAATTGATTAAAATTTCCCGTGGTAGAAAAAAGGTTTTTTTCCTCTTCTTTTTCGAGATTCAGGTGAATGAATTGATCAAATGATTCAGCAAAAAGTAAAACCAGGGTCGTTTTTCCGGTTTGTCGTGCACCTCTCAATACCAGTGGTTTTCGGTCCTTTTCATTCGCCCATATATGCAGCCTGTGTAGCGCTTTTCGGTAAAACATGATTTAGTTTTGTAATGATTTCGGGGATAAAAGTAGTAATATTTGTAATAGATTCGGGGATAAATATCAGATAATTTGTAATAAATTCGGGGTTATATTACCTGTTTTTTGTCATAAATACCGGCTTAATTGATTTTTAAACCTCCTGCGTTCATCCTTTGTTAATTAATTAACAAAACCCTTGTCCGTTTCCAAAATAAAAAATTAATTTTGCCGCAAATTATTGATTTCGATTGTTATTATCATAAACATTGAACATGGAGACGGATCACAAGAAAGAGAAATTATTTACTGAATTTCCACCGGTATCTACCGAAAAATGGGAGGAGGTGCTGAACAAAGATCTCAAAGGGGCCGATTATGATCGGAAACTGGTGTGGAAAACAAAAGAAGGTTTTAAGGTAAAGCCCTATTATCGTGACGAAGATTTGGAGAACCTCGGAAATCCGGATGTTTTGCCGGATCAGTTTCCGTTTGTCAGGGGAAAACAAAAAACTTCGAACGACTGGTATGTGCGGCAGGATACCTATGTACACGACATCGAAGAGTCGAATAAAAAAGCACTCGACATCTTGATGAAAGGCGTTACTTCACTCGGTTTTGTGATCGATCCGAAATTTGAACCGACGGTAGAGGATATCGAGCAACTCTGCACGAATATCTATGCCGATGCCGTTGAACTCAATTTCATCTGCTACAAAAATTCACTGAATGTTGTCAGGTCGGTTGAAAAACTGGCCCGCAAATACAACCGCGACCTCGAAAAGATCTATGGCTCGGTCGATTTTGATCCGCTGGGTCAGTATGTTTTGCGTGGGAAATTTCCGGTTTCGGCGGAAGCATCATTCGATCTGGCTAAAGAGGTGATGGAAGCTGCCAAACATCTCCCCAATTTTAAGGTGATTACCGTTAATGCAAGCTATTTCCACAACAGCGGTGCTACCTTGGTTGAGAGCACGGCTTTTGCACTGGCCCAGGGTGTAAATTACCTGACTCAGCTTACAGAGCGCGGACTTTCGATCAATGAAGTGGCTCCCCGGATCAAATTCAATTTCGCAATCGGACCCAATTATTTTATGGAGATTGCCAAAATTCGTGCAGCAAGGTTGCTTTGGGCACAAATCGTTAAAGCTTATGGCCCTTCGGATGATTCAAAAACAAAGATGAATATCCATGCTGAAACCAGCCTGTGGAACAAATCGGTGTATGACCCCTATGTGAACATGTTGCGAACCACCACCGAAACCATGTCTGCTCTGATCGGAGGCGTCGATTCGATGACAGTGATCCCTTTCAATGAAGTGTATGAAAGACCTACACCTTTCTCTGAGCGGATTGCGCGGAATCAGCAATTGCTTTTAAAAGAAGAATCATACTTCGATAAGGTTGTCGATCCGGCAGCCGGCTCCTATTACATCGAAAATCTAACAGCATCAATTGCAGAAGAGGCCTGGAAAATTTTTCTTGAAGTGCAGGAAAAAGGTGGATTCATGGAGGCATTTAAATCTGGTTTTATCCAGGAAAAAATAAATGAATCGGCCCGTCAGCGTGATATGGATATTGCCACCCGCAAGGAGGTGATATTAGGAACCAACCAATATCCCAACGGTTCGGAAGTGAAAGAGGTAAAACTGGACGAAACCATCTTTCAGCCATACGACCAAAGTGATAAAAATGCTGAAGTTGAAACGCTGAAACCGTACCGGGGACCGCAGGCTTTTGAAAACCTGCGATATCATACGGATCAGTACGCCAGAGAAAATGGACGTCCGAAAGTGTTTCTTATTACCATGGGAAACCTTGCCATGCGCCGAGCTCGTGCACAATTTGCGGCAAACTTTTTTGGCTGTGCCGGATACGAGATCATCGACAACATTGGATTTAAATCCATAGACGAAGCAGCGGAAGCATGTAAAAAATCTCAATCACAGGTGGCTGTAATTTGTAGCTCTGACGACGAATATGCCGAACTTGCGCCAAAACTGGCCGATCTGTTGAAAGATTCAACCACGCTGGTGCTGGCCGGTTATCCGAAAGAACTCGTGGATGAATTAAAAGCCAAAGGGATCACACATTTTATTCACATGAAATCAAATGTGCTTGAGACCCTGCAGGAATTCCAAAAAATAATTGGAATCGTTTGATCAAACCTTAAACATTTAACCTTGAACTTTGAACAAATTGTTATGAAACCGAACTTTCACAACATAAACATAAAATCAAAAGCTAAAAAGAAAGTCGATGTGCAGCAGTGGGAACAAGACAATCACATTGCAGCAGACTGGATTCCTGCTGAAAAGATCCCTGTTAAACCGGTATATACCAAAGCAGATCTGAAGGAGATGGAGCATCTGCAGTATACCGCCGGCCTGCCTCCGTTCCTTCGCGGACCTTACAGCAGCATGTATGTAATGCGTCCATGGACCATTCGTCAGTATGCCGGATTTTCGACCGCTGAAGAGTCCAATGCTTTTTATCGCCGAAACCTGGCTGCAGGGCAGAAGGGACTTTCCATTGCATTTGACCTGGCCACACATCGTGGTTATGATTCAGATCACCCACGGGTGGAAGGCGATGTTGGAAAAGCCGGTGTGGCCGTCGATTCCATTTTGGATATGAATATTTTGTTCGATCAGATCCCCCTGGATAAAATGTCGGTATCGATGACGATGAACGGTGCGGTGATTCCTGTTTTGGCCTTTTATATCGTTGCTGCCCTGGAACAAGGAGTGAAATATGAAGAGATGACCGGAACCATTCAGAACGATATTCTGAAGGAGTTCATGGTTCGGAACACTTATATTTATCCGCCTTTACCTTCGATGCGGATCATTGCAGATATTTTTGAGTTTACTTCGAAGAAAATGCCGCGCTTCAACTCCATCAGCATCAGTGGGTACCACATGCAGGAAGCGGGCGCTCCGGCTGATATTGAACTGGCTTACACCCTCGCCGATGGATTGGAATATCTTCGAGCCGGTGTGAATGCAGGGATGGATATCGATTCTTTTGCTCCAAGATTGTCTTTTTTCTGGGGCATCGGGATGAATCATTTCATGGAGATTGCCAAGATGCGTGCGGCCAGGATGTTGTGGGCTAAACTCGTGAAACAGTTCAACCCGAAAAATCCGAAATCACTTGCATTGAGAACGCACTGCCAGACATCAGGCTGGAGTCTCACCGAGCAGGATCCGTTCAACAATGTTGCACGAACCTGCATCGAAGCAATGGGTGCTGTTTTGGGCCATACCCAGTCGTTGCATACCAATGCGCTCGACGAAGCGATTGCATTGCCGACCGATTTTTCGGCCCGAATTGCACGGAACACACAGATCTACATTCAGGAAGAAACACAGGTGACCCGTAGCGTTGATCCCTGGGCCGGATCATATTATGTGGAAAGCCTGACAAATGAAATTGCACACAAAGCCTGGGCTCACATTCAGGAAATAGAGAAGTTGGGTGGCATGGCCAAAGCGATCGAAACCGGATTGCCCAAAATGCGGATCGAAGAAGCTGCTGCACGTAAACAGGCACGAATCGATTCGAACAAAGACACCATTGTGGGAGTGAATAAATATCGCCTCGAAAAAGAAGATCCGATCGAAACACTGGAGGTGGACAACACCGCCGTTCGCGACGCACAGATCAGAAGGTTGAAGGTGTTGCGTGATAACCGTAATGAACAGGAGGTGCAGGCTGCGTTGATGGCCATCACCGAAGCCAGCAAAACCGGCAAAGGCAACCTGCTCGAACTGGCAGTGGATGCCGCTCAGAAACGGGCCAGTTTGGGAGAGATCAGTTATGCCATGGAGGAGATCTTCGGAAGGTACAAAGCTGAGATCAGGGCAATTTCAGGGGTTTACTCTTCCGAAAGCCGTGATGA
>JAGQVF010000228.1:0-2941 GCA_020438135.1 Bacteroidales bacterium
CAACTCAACAACGGTGTGATCACCTCCAGTGAATACCTCACCGAACTGAATGCGCAATCGAAAGCCAGGCTCAACAAAGAGGTGCACAGGATTGAACTGGTAAAAGCAAAAATCGAATACAAAACCACATTGGGTAATCTATAAATCAATGCAAAAAATGAAAACAATTCTTCCGATACTGCTGTTAATGGTTTTGCTCGCGGGCTGCTCCGGCAACAATGACCTTTCGGATGCTTACGGCAATTTTGAGGTGAACGATGTGATGATCTCCGCCGAGGCCAGTGGCAAACTGATCATCTTTAAACCCGAAGAGGGGAAAATAATGAAAAAGGGCGAGCTGGTGGCCGTGATCGACAGCACCGACCTCAGTCTGAAAAGGAAACAAATGAAAGCGCAACTCGCCTCGGTCTCTTCAAAGATCGCCAACATCAACGCTCAGATCGATGTTCGCGAACAGCAAAAGAAAAACCTCACCACCGACAAAAACCGGGTTGAAAAACTGATGAAAGACGGTGCAGCTACACAAAAGCAGATGGATGACATTACCGGTCAGCTCGATGTAGTGGAAAAAGAAATTTCATCCGTCAAAACACAGAAAACATCGGTGCAGGCAGAGATGCAGGCACTCAGGGCACAAATTGCACAGGTGGAAGAGTCGATCAGCAAATGTGTGATCAAAAACCCGCTGAAGGGCGTGGTGCTTGATAAATATGCTGAACCATTCGAGATCACCTCTTTCGGGAAACCCTTATACAAAATTGCCAACCTCGATGAAATGACCCTGCGCGTGTATGTGAGTGGAGCACAGTTGCCGGGAATTAAAATCGGGCAGGAAGTGGAAGTGCTGGTGGATCAATACGAAGATCAACTTCGAAAACTGACCGGAAAAATTACATGGATTTCGGAAACGGCCGAATTTACACCCAAGATCATCCAGACCAGGGAGGAAAGGGTTAACCTTGTATATGCAGTAAAAATCCGTGTGAAAAACGATGGCAGCCTTAAGATCGGGATGCCGGGAGAAGTGAATTTTAAACAACTTAACTAAATCAACAAATATGAAACAAACAACAATTCTGATGATCCTGATCGCTGGCCTGCTGGCCGGTTTCGGAGTAAAAGCTCAAAATGTAAAAGCCGATGATGTGCTCGGCATTTGGTTCAATGAAGAAAAAGATGCCAAGATTGAGATGTACAAGGATGGAAACAAATACTTCGGCAAGATCATCTGGCTGGAAGAACCGAACGAACCTGAAACCGGCGAACCCAAACTCGACGACGAAAATCCTGATGAGGAAATGCAAAAGAGACCCATCATGGGATTGCTGCTGGTGAAAGATTTTGTATTCGATGCCGATGACAACGAATGGGATGACGGTGAAATCTACGATCCGAAAAGCGGAAACACCTATTCGTGTTACATGAAATTCGATGACGGCAACAAGGACAAGCTGAAAGTTCGTGGCTACATCGGCGTTTCCTGGATTGGACGAACCACATACTGGACAAGGACAACAAAATAAAGATGTCAGGTTTTTCGGTCGAAATAGAAAATGTAAGCAAATCATTCGGCAAGGTGGAAGCCCTGAAAGGCATCACCCTCGAAGTTGAGAAGTCGGCTTTGTTTGGCGTGATCGGTCCGGATGGGGCCGGAAAAACCACCCTCTTCCGGATTCTCACATCGTTGCTTAAACCGGCCTCCGGCAAGGCATCGTTGCAGGGATATGATGTGGTGAAAGATTACAAAGCCATCCGACGCATCGTGGGTTACATGCCCGGCCGGTTCAGCCTCTATTTCGACCTTACGGTGGAGGAAAACCTGAAATTTTACGCAACGATCTTCGGCACCACCATCGAAGAGAACTATCACCTGGTGAAAGATATTTACAGCCAGATCGAACCCTTCAAAGACCGCAAAGCCGGCAATCTCTCCGGAGGAATGAAACAGAAACTGGCACTCTCCTGCGCGATGATCCACAAACCGGAAGTACTCATCCTGGATGAACCCACCACGGGTGTGGATGCGGTTTCGAGAAAGGAATTCTGGGATATGTTAAAAATGCTCAAAGAACAGGGCATCACCATTTTGGTGAGCACACCCTACATGGATGAAGCAAGTCTTTGCGACCGGGTGGCACTTATGCAAAAGGGAAAAATTCTTGACAATGACACCCCTAAAAACATCATACAAAAGTTCCGGTATCCGCTCTATAAAACCATTACCGACAACATGTACGAGCTTCCGGTTGACCTGACTGACCTTGAGAAAACTGTGTCTGCACGTCGTTTCGGGGATTCGGTGCACCTGGCGGTTTCGGAAGAGACCGAAAAGGGAATCATCGAAGATTTCCTGCTGAAAAAAGGCCACAAAATTGTGGAGGTGGAGAAGATTGATCCCGGCATCGAAGATTGTTTCATGGATTTAATGACGCAAACGGATGAATGATTCGAATATCATAGAAGTGAAAGGGCTGGTGAAGAAATTCGGGAATTTCACCGCCAACGATCATCTTTCGTTCGAAGTTAAAAAAGGGGAGATCTTCGGCTTTCTCGGTGCAAACGGAGCGGGCAAAACCACCGCCATTAAAATCCTTTGCGGACTTTCAAAACCCACAGACGGGGAAGCGACCATTGCCGGTTTTGATGTGTATAAACAAACCGAGCAGATCAAAAAGAACATCGGCTACATGAGCCAGAAATTTTCGTTGTACGAAAACCTGACCGTTGCCGAGAACATCCGGTTTTATGCCGGCATATACGGACTTTCGAAAAAAGAGATCAGGAAACGACTGGATGAAATGCTTAAGCGGCTTGAGATCACTGACCTGAGAGATAAGCTGATCGCTTCACTCCCGCTCGGCTGGAAACAGAAGCTCGCTTTTTCGGTGGCGATCTTTCATCAACCGGCCATCGTATTCCTCGATGAACCGACCGGCGGCGT
>JAGQVF010000228.1:2982-3874 GCA_020438135.1 Bacteroidales bacterium
GATGGCATCACGGTGTTCGTCACAACGCATTACATGGACGAAGCGGAATATTGCGACCGGGTATCCATTATGGTGGATGGCCGCATCGAAGCACTCGACACGCCGGCAGAACTGAAGAAAAAATTCAAGGCAAACAATATGGATGAGGTGTTTTTGCAGCTCGCCAGAAAAGCGAAGAACGGAGATTAAACAATGAAACAATTCCTGGGATTTGTCAGAAAAGAGTTTTACCACATCTTCCGCGATGCCCGGACTTTGCTGGTGCTGTTCGGTATTCCGGTGGCGCAGTTGCTCATTTTCGGTTATGTGGTCAGCACGGAGATCAGAAACATTAACGTAGCGGTTTACGATCCTGCCAAAGACGACATAACAAGGCAAATCACCGACAAGATCATCTCTTCGAACTATTTCACCCTTTATGAAAACCTGGATAACCTTAATAATGTGGAAGATATCTTTAAAAACGGCGAGGTGAAAGAAGTGATCGTGTTCGAACCCGGTTTCGGTTCCAAACTCGAAAAGGAAGGAACGGCACAGATCCAGCTCATCGCCGATGCTTCGGATGCCAACACGGCCAACCTGATCGTCAATTACACTTCTGCTATCATTCAGGATTACATCCAAAAGAAAAACCAACTCAATCCGCAACCGATGCAGATCGTGCCGGAGGTGCGGATGGTTTTCAATGAGAACCTGAAAAGTGTGTATATGTTCGTTCCCGGCACCATGGCGCTGATCCTGATGCTGGTCTCGGCGATGATGACCTCCATCTCAATCGCACGAGAAAAAGAGCTGGGCACCATGGAAGTGCTGCTCGTTTCGCCGCTGAAACCGGTGCAGATCATAGTCGGGAAAGTGATCCCCTACGTGGTGCTCGCTTTTATCAATGCCG
>JAGQVF010000229.1 GCA_020438135.1 Bacteroidales bacterium
TGAATAGTATGAATACCAACCAACCAGCGATCAGCATCCCTTTGCGCATGTTATAGGTGAAATCAAAAAGTGCTTTTCCATCCGGTTCAGCTTTCCAACCTCCGGGATAGGGAAATTCATGCTCGGGATTGTGGT
This sequence comes from Bacteroidales bacterium, assembly GCA_020438135.1. Lineage (GTDB taxonomy): Bacteria > Bacteroidota > Bacteroidia > Bacteroidales > JAADJA01 > JAADJA01. The sequence goes on from JAGQVF010000229.1 coordinate 136, forward strand.
ACCTGTTGCTGGTTGTGTACAGGCTTCCGTTATGCCAATAAGAGAATACCAGGATATAGGATAAACCCAGGAAACAAGTCATAAACAACATACTAATCCAATCAAAAACCTGGGTTGAAGCGATGGCTATATACTGGCTAATAAATCCCGATGCGATGATGGCTCTTTGTTTTGTCCAAAAAGCATGTTCGTTTAAGGTTCGTAGAATTTTATTTTTACTTGTGTACTTACAGGAGTAGTACATTCCTTCTTCCTTACCTTCATTGAAGGCCTGATATTGCCACAGCATAAATAGTATGGCCGGTATCAGAATTAAAGTGATAATCTCCATTATTTTTTTACTGGATTTGAATAGTGAATGACAAAGTTTACTTTCTTTATTGATCCTAGCCGGTTCTTGATGGAGATGCCTTCCCCATGGTTATAAACACAAAGGTTAGCATCTAAATCTTTATCGGACACATTTTCAGTGTTATTAAAGAGCGTAACAACTCCAGCGGAAGAAAACCTGAACTGGGTAAAAACCTCATCATCTCCAGCCTGTACCATCCCTATTCCTTGCTTGCCTTTTGAAATAATAAATTCCCGTTCATCCTCCAAATCAAATGATCTTGAAAGGGAACTTAAACCGTTGGAGATAATCTCTGAGTTAGTGCAGAGTTGAGTTCCTTCCAATTTTAGCACATTATCTGAAAAGAGAAGCGTTGTATCGGTTTTTGATGAGATTTTTAGTTTGGTAATGTTTCCTGCAAGGTTCTTTATCAGGAAATCATTGGTTTCAGCGATCAGCTCTTTCCCATTGAAGGTTAATTGCCGTTTATCCTGGCTTCCTTCCAGGTCGATCATATAGCTACCATCCGTACGATACATGACATCGATCAGGACTTTATTGCTGCCGGTATAATTATACCCTACACCATCACCAATAAAGATACATGAGTCCCCTGTATGATTCCTTCCTGCATTTCTCCCAAGGTATAGGTTGACCTGTCCATTGGATGCTGTCCCGGCATAAAATCCAAGCATGGTATTTATTCGACCACTTCCGGTAAGACCTGAATTTACACCAAGAATTATTGAAGAATCTCCGACATAATGCCAACCAGCATATTCTCCAATGGAGATATTTGAAGTTTGCCCCCCGGGTGTATCATAAATCAATCCGGCAGACATTCCAATATTTATATTTTTGGAGCTTTCAAGCGTGTATCCGTAACCTGCTCTTTGTCCCAGGTCTACATTCCAGCTTCCACCTCCTCGAACACCGGCCAAATGACCCTGAGATACATTGTACCACCCATTCGGATTTTTCTCTCCTGCGCTGTGGCCCAGGTATACATTATCTCCTCCGGATGTAATATTATAGCCGGTCCACTTACCAATGGCAACATTGTTATCACCGGAAACAGAAGGTTGATAAATATTATCAATTCCAATAAATACGTTACCGGTTGCATTGGTCAGATCGGATTGAAAGATATCCCAACCGGCTCCTATTTCATGGTTAAGACCAAACAGAATATTTGCCCCGGTATTATTCCCGTCTGTATTACCCAAACGGAACCCATTCATTGTTCCCTGCTCTCCGACTAACTTTACTTTACCAACTTGCAGATTCAGACCCGCCGTAACACTGCCATCGTTATAATATATGTCATTGCCTGAACTTGACCATAATCCGCCACCAGTGAACCGTTGCCAATTTCCATCATCAGTTCCTCCAACCAACTGGTAAACCAGACCATCATCCGTATCCAGGAATAACATGCCTTGTTTCCTTCTTTCTTGTGGTACAGAAGTTCGTTCTGTTCCGGAAACTGCTCCGCCTAGCAGGTCATAACTATCCACCAGAGGAAAGGGTAAATCATTCTTTTGTTTTAACTGGCTGCTGATCCGGGTGTATCCCTGCCCCAAAGCAAGGCTGTTCACAAGGATCATCATCACAATCGATAAATACTTCAGTCTTTTCATTTGTCCAATGTCCGTTTTAAATGTTTGTATTAAGCCGCTGGCGAATCACTGATGATCACATCAGTCTGTCCGAGATTCGCATTGGCCGATTTATAAATAATGTAATCTTCCGTATTGTTTTCATAGGTGTAACTCACCGATTCCTGTGCTATGTCCATCCCTCCCGGAACACTTGTTCCCAGGAAAAAGTAAGGAGGATCGATGTAGGGTGCACTCACATAAGATTTTGGTATGGCAAAATAGATGTACTCTCCAGCTCCGGCATTTAGCGTAAATTGTCTCAAATAGTCTGCATCAATAGCATTGCTTGATAATCCTTTGATGAAACTATCGTCATAAATGCCCGGTATGGCTGCCACTCCCCAATAAACCTTGTTCCTGAAAATGAATGCGGTTGTTGAAGTTGCAGTTTTGTTATCAGCGGACGTAACCGTTAGAGTAAAGGTCTCATTGATATCCTGTGAAAGTGCAATATCCAGGCTCCCTGTTTGATTACCCGTTCCGTTCTTGATATCACCGGAATTAAATCCTCTGTTGGATGTAATGATAACCGAGGCAATCTCCCCTCCCTGGGGTGCCGAAATCGTGAATGATAGCGTCCGATCCAGATTGTTTTCTCCTTTTTCCAATGTGGTTCCGCCGGAAAACAAGTTGATCACAGGTGCATAGCTATCAAAGAAATACTGTTCAAGGAAATCTGCAATAGGCATGTTCGGATTGCCGAAATTGGTTCCATCCGGTGAGATATTGATCGGTCTGTTGGCATCGATTGTACCGGCATCGCCACCGACGTTCTTTATTAATCGCCGAAGATAGATCAGGTACATCCTTATCGTTTGATCAGTTTAGCTAGTTTTTTCCGAAATACAAATCCCAGGGCTAGCAATCCTGCTATGGCTCCACCTGCAACAAATGTTTTTCTGTTCCCCGAACCGCTTTGCTCAGAATATTCAGTAGCAGGTAAATTCGGATTGGGATAATTCTTAACAGAGGAGTTTTGGGATTCACCTTTGAATATAACTTTAGGTATGGCTCTTTTAACATGCGCTTTTGCCTGTTCACTAGTGGGATACCATGAGCCAATGCGGTAATATCCATTTTTCATACTACCTGGAATGAACCAAATGTTTTTAATCTT
>JAGQVF010000230.1 GCA_020438135.1 Bacteroidales bacterium
TCACATATTCCGACTGATACTGGGCGGTGAATGATAATTCGAGGGTTTGGTTCTGACTGATGGCCATGGCAGCAATTAACCAGAGTGCCAGGGTAATTAGGTGTTTTGCTCTCATTTTTGAAACATTGAATTTACGAATGACAGTCAAAGATAAAATATCCTGTGAATTGTAGCATATCTGTGAGTAAATTTTTCGCTGAGCCACGAAATGGAGAGCATTATTTGGTTCATATATATAAACCCCTGTTAAACATATTAAAACAACGCTCAGGCTTTTTTTCTTTTCTCAATATTCTATACATTTGACCCATTATTTATTCATTATTGAAAGAGGTTCAAAAGATATCAGGCTTTAGTGTTTACAGATCAATGCCGGGTTTTTATCTGTCTTTGTTTCTGTTCGTTCAGGTGATGGCCACAGCACAAATCAATATTGATACCCTTTGCAATTGGGACAATATTAATCTAAGCTGGAATGAAGCAGGTGTATCGACTGAGCCGGTTTTGAATCCTGACAATACCGGGATCAATCCATCCGCACTCTGCCTTGAGGCTGTGACAAGCAGTGGAGCATATGACCTTATTTATTCCGATTTTGATGAACCCTTTAATTTTGATGAGTTTCCACAATACCGGCTCAAAGTGCTTGCCCCTGCAACCGGTGGCTCCATCCTTTTAAAATTTGAAAACAGCGATCTTAGCTCATGGGTTGAGATCGAAAAAACACCTGAGCCAGGTGAATGGGATGAGCTGGAATTCGATTTCACCGGTACCGTGGCAACCGATTATACAAGGATGGTCATTTTTTTCGATTTTCTCGGTTCCAACCCAAACCAGGTTTGGCACCTTGACGATGTGCTTCGTATTTCGGGCAGTTCATCCGGACTCACCTCCAACCTTCCTATCATACTCATAAACACATATGGGAACCCAATACCAGACGAACCCAAAATTGATGGTGAAATGAAAATCATCGATAATGGTTATGGAAATCTCAATAACCAATACGATCCTCCAAACGGTTATAATGGTTTTATCGGTATTGAGGTAAGGGGACAGAGCGCTCAAATGTATCCCAAAAAGAGTTATGGTTTTGAAACACGGGATGAAGATGGCGAAAACCTTAACGTTTCGCTGCTGGGAATGCCTGAGGAAAATGACTGGATACTGTATGCCCCTTTCAGTGATAAATCGATGCTAAGGAATTTTATTTCTTTTTACATGGGAAGCAAACTGGATCCCTATTGTTCACGGATGGCATATTGCGAGGTATTTGTAAACAATAACTACAGGGGAGTTTATATTCTGATGGAGAAAATCAAGAAAGATGATAACCGGGTAAGCATTGCCACACTAAAACCGGAGGATATTTCAGGAGATGAACTCACGGGGGGATATATTTGCAGAGTTGATAAGATTGACCCTGGCTTTGTGATGGGTTATGATGGATGGACTTCCTCCCCCAATCCGCCATATCCAAATGCTAAAGAAATTATCTTTCAATATTATTATCCCGAACCGGAGGACCTGATGCCCGAGCAGAAAAACTATATTCAGAATTACATTGCCAATGCAGAAAATGCGCTTATAAGTTCTTTCTTTTCGAACCCTGATGCCGGTTATAATAAATATTTCAATACGGGATCTTTTATCGATCATATGATCCTTCGTGAAATTGCTAAAGAGGTTGACAGTTATCGATACAGCACCTATTTGTATAAGGAAAAAGAGAGCGATGGTGGAAAATTATTTGCCGGTCCACCCTGGGATTTTAACCTCGGATATGCCAATATCGATTACTGGGATCCGGGTGTAGATTACACAGGATGGATATATCCGGTGGTTGAACCTTTCGATTATGGCATTATGTATTGGTGGAAACGTTTGATGGAAGATCCGTTTTTCAATGATTTATTCTTTACAAGATGGCAGGAATTGCGACAAGATCAGCTTAGTGATGAAAATCTGCTGAACGCAATCGATTCAATAACCGGCTATTTTACAGCAGCCCGCGAACGAAACTACCAGCGATGGCCGATACTGGGGCAATATGTATGGCCAAACTTTAACTGGCAGGGTAATGATTACGATGATGAAGTGGAATTTTTCACCTCCTGGCTATTCAATAGGCTAAACTGGATGGACAATAACATAACCGGCAATATCTTAAGCCCACAAGCCAGTCTTACAGGTAATTACCCTGAACTGCAGATTACGCTTTCCGACGATTATTTTAGCCGGGAAGTTTTGAAGAACAAGTACTTCCAGTTGAATAACGCTTCTGCTGGAATTGATCTGGACACCGTAATCCATGAAAATGCATCTTCTGCAAAACTGATCCTGAAAGGCACACCTTCATCAATAGAGAATATTTCAGTGACCATCGATAAAAAAGTAATCAATAGCTTTCACGACCTATCCAGCAATCAGATCACGATCAATCTCGCCCAAACGAATGAGGTATCAGAACAGATAAAGCTGTTTTATCACAATCACACCCTGCACCTCAAATGCACTCAACCAGAGGAATTAGGCCCTGCTGTTAAATTGATTGACCTGTCTGGCAGAACTATTTTTTCCCACGAATTAAATAAAACCTTTGAAAACGATATCAGAATAAATATGCTAAATGGAATGTACCTGTGTACGTTTAAGTATGCTGATCAGACGATTACAAAGAAAGTGATCATTTCAGATTAAGAATTCATATCGATTGCTCTTACACCCTGAATTACCTGACCAGTGAACATTTTTTGATAAGAACTTCCCGGTTCGCTTTCATTTTAACAAAGTATATTCCGGCAGGAGCATTCCGGGGTTCCCAAAGTACAGAAAAGTTTCCGGCATTTTGCTGTTCATAAACGAGGGATTTTATCAATTGACCATTGATATTAAAAACGGAAATATCCACATGAGAATTTTCAGACAAACTGTAGTTGATCCGTGTTTTATCGCTGAAAGGGTTGGGCGAATTTTGCTGCAACTTCACACCATACTGATCTGCTTCTCCTGATTCACTTTGATATGTTACACCTCCTTGCCAGTAAATATCGTCGATGGCAAATTCGCAGGAAGCACCGTTTACTTCAAGGATTACAAATTCATAACTCAGCATTCGCAGATCGATCAATTCACCACGTACATCTTCAACAGGAACAGAGGCCTGTCCCCACTCTCCATTCCTGACCAGCCCATATGTAGTTTGATTTGCAGGAAAGTCAACATAATTTTGATTTCCCCAGGCATCGATCACACCGATCTTAAAACTGACATTTGCAGGAATTTTAATCCTGAATGTGAGAAATCCATTACCGAAGTTAAAGAGGTTGACCGGTTGCACCGACATAATTCCTCCACCAAACCAACCCATACCGGTGGTAGTCCACGAAATGCCATTTTCTCCTTCATAGGGTGGAATGGACCCTTCAGCCAGAGTACCCTCCCATGCATATATTTCGGCATCCAGTCCGGCTATAAGTTCATTGTTTACAGGTGTTTCATCAGTAAACACTCCAAAAGTACCGGTTTCAAATGCAGGAGGTCCGGTATAAACATTTCCTGCTCCGTTCCACTCATACACCTTGATATAATCAACATACATGTAGGCAGGGAATGGCATCGAAACCGGAAGACCGCTTCCCGGATCACCCAGGTTCCAGGCATCCGTAAAAGCACCACCGATTGCCATGTTTACGATCAGAAAAAACGGATTTCTCAATTCATCAGAAACGCTATCAATCGGAAATGGATTCGTATACAGGTCATACTCAATCCCTTCGTCGACCACGGTGAACCGGATACTGTTTTCATCCCAATAGGTTCTGTAAACCATCCATCGGTCATGAAGCGGATTCGAATAATTGTAATAGGGACGACAAAAAACATCTTCAGGGTCCCAGGATAAACTGGAAGCACCTGAAGGATTTTCGGGAGTTATGGCATCTTCTGAGAAGAAAATTGCATTGGCGCCCACCATTTGATTGACCGTAGAATTGTTTAAACCGTTACCACCATTATGATCGTCATGTAAATCTCTGAAGGCCTTTTGGTGACCCATCTCCATCATGTCAATTTCTCCATTACCGGGCCAGGAGTAGTTGGCTGTACCCAACATCCATACTGCAGGCCATCCACCAAGATCAAGGTCTGGAACCATTACCCTGCTTTCGATCATTCCATATTTTACAGAAACCTTTGAGCGTGTATTTAATCTCGCAGAAGTATGATTCAGCGGATTACCCCATTGATCGACTATATCCGGCCCACTCTCTTCTTTTGTAATAATTCTCAATGCATGATTCCCCGGATCTCCTGAAATTTCTTCTATCGTTGCATTTTCCGGCTTGTAATATTCCAGTTCACCGTTACCCCAACCCCAGCTACCGTTTCCGGTTTCCAATATCCAGTTATCGAGTGAATTGAACTCCTCCTGCCAAATAAGCTCGCCTACCTGGGCTTTTGAAACATTGAAGACTAAAAACAAAAACATCACTGGTAACAATTTTCTTAGCTGAAATAATTTGGTGAGTGGGAAATTCATTGCATTCATTTTTTATAGATTATTCACAAATATGTCGATAAAAAAAGTTGTCGCAAAAGAAATGAACCAATATTAATTACATCTTCGATATTTTTTTATTACATCATTTATACATCATCGAAGTGAAAATACCGATCGTAAATTTACATTTTACTGATGTTCTGAAACAACGAAAACTTATTGATTTACCTTACAATTACATTACTCAAAATATTAAAAATCAAATCAAAAAAAATGAGAAACGGTCCACCCTGATCTTCATAACAATGTGTCAGATCATGAAATATCTCTTTCAAAAAGTATAAATTCTTATCTTAGCAACAATCTTAGAGGGATATGAATTCGGCTATTGTAAAATTACTATTTACAGGATTTATCTTTATTTTCCTGTTGTATTCATCCAATCAGGCACAGGAAAACAACATCGGAACACCGTTTATTAAAAACTACACGCGGACCGATTTTCAGGCCGGGCAACAAAACTGGCAAATCGATCAGGGCACCAGGGGAAGGATCTATTTTGCCAATAACGATGGCTTGCTGGAGTTTGATGGCAATAACTGGACTATTCACCGGTTACCTGACGGCATTGTAGTACGAAGCCTGTTTATTGCTCCCGCAGGCAAAATATATGTCGGAGGTTATAATGAATTCGGATACTTTGAACCAGATTCGCTTGGTAAATTGGTTTACCATTCGCTGAATAATTTATTAAAACCGGAAGACCGAAATTTTGATGAAATCTGGCGAATACATCATACACCCGACGGACTGATTTTCCAATCATACACACAAATCATTATCATCAATAAAAATGAGGCAAAAGTGATAAAAGCTCCCGGCCATTTTCACTTCTCCTTTAATGTTAACGGGCAGTTATATGTTGTTGATCTTGAAAAAGGCATACTCCGATATTCGATGGGTAATTTCTTCCCTCTGATCGGTACCGAAAAACTCAGGGGTAAAGAAATCTGGACGATGCTTCCTATCGGCAATAATATATTGTTTGCCACAGCTGAATCGGGAATATACATGTATGATGGAAACCAATTAAAAGAATGGAAAAATCCTGCTGCGCATTTTTTGCAAAAGAACCGGATTTTTTGCGGGTTAACCCTTGATGAAAATCACTATGTATTTGGAACCGTATTGAATGGTTTGCTTGTGTGTACCAAAGATGGTATAATGGTACAAAACATCAACCGGCTTAAAGGTCTTCAAAACAATACAATATTGTGTTTGTCGGTGGATGGAACCGGAAATCTTTGGGTAGGAACGGACAACGGTATCGATTATGCTGAAATCAATTCTCCGTTAAGCGTTTTGTCGTGGGCAGACGGTTTAAGTGCAGGTTATACGGCAAAACTTTTTGAAAACGTGCTTTATCTTGGAACAAACCAGGGGGTATTCTTTAAAAACTGGGGTGATTTTTTATCCTTTTCGTCAAACGAAAAATTCAGATTAATCGAAAACACGCAGGGACAGGTTTGGACCTTGCAAAAGATCGATAATAAACTTTTCTGCGGTACGCATAGCGGATCTTACCTAATCAGCAACGATGAAGCCAGAAAAATATCTGATATCCCTGGGGTATGGACCTTTAAAAAAGTAGTTGGCAGAAATGATATGATTATCGGAGGGACCTATTCCGGCTTGATTTTATATAAAAAGGAAGGAACGACCTGGAAATTCAGTCATAAAATTAAAGGGTTTAATGAATCATCACGGAGAATTGAATTTGATTCCGATGGTAGTATCTGGATGAGTCATGGATTCAAGGGCGTTTATCATATTTCGCTCAACCATGAACTTGACAGCGTGAGCCGGGTCGATTTTTACAATACGGCCAGCGGATTTAAAAATGATATCGGCATCAATGTTATCAGAATAAAAAATAAAATTTACTTTTCGGCTGCCGATGGGTTATACCTGTATAATAATTCAACCGACACATTTGAAAAAACAAAATTCATCAATGACCTGAAAAACTGGCAAAGTCTGGCCTTTTTGGAAGAAGACCAGGAGGGCAATATCTGGTATTTCGACAGGGGTGAAACAGGTGTATTGAGATTACGGGAAGATGGCGGATACACGGATATAAACCTGCCATTTAAACAACTCAGGGGAAATCTGATCGGCGGATTCGAATTTGTTTATCCGGTCAACGAAAAACATGTTTTGTTTGGAGCAAGTGATGGTTTTATACATTACAATCCTGAGAAGTACAAAAACTATCAGCTACCTTTCCAGGTTTATATGAATAAGGTTAGCCTGCTAAATCCCGACTCTGTAATATTTTCAGGTCATTTTTCAACTCAGCAACCCTTTTCTCCTTCTATCCATTTCAGAAACAACAGTATCTATTTTTCGTTTTCATCAAACGATTACGAAAATCCGGGCAAGACAGAATACGCCACCTTTCTTGAAGGATATGATTCGGACTGGACGAGTTGGGAACCCAGAAATACCAGAGAATTTACAAACCTGCACGAAGGAAGCTACACCTTCCACATAAAAGCCAGGAACATTTATGGAACGGAAACGGAACCATTATCCTATCATTTCAACATCATACCGCCCTGGGAAAGAACACCTATCGCCTATGTGGGCTACATCATTCTGCTTCTGGTGGCAGTTGGAATTATCATTCTGATGATCAGAAGAAAGATTGAGCGATCAAAACAAAATGAAGTTAAACTTCAGCAGGAAAAGTTCAGGGAACGCGAAGATAAACTGCAGCGCGAAACACTGGAAGCAGAAAAAGAGATCATCAGGCTTAGAAATGAAAAACTCAGGGAACAAATGATCATGAAAGATAAAGAGCTTGCCAATTCAACACTCGAAACGATCCAAAAAAACAAACTGCTCAATAAGATCAAAAATGACTTGAAGAAAATGACGCCCGCCACCATAGACAGCGATCTTAAAAATCAGATTCACTCGCTTACTAAAAAGATAAACAAAGAGCTGGATACGGAAAAACAATGGGAAGCATTTGAAACGCATTTTGAAAACGTGCATGAAGCTTTTCTCAAACGTTTAAAGGAAAATTACCCGGATTTGAGCCCACGGGAATTAAAATTATGCGCATACCTCAGATTAAACATTTCAAGTAAAGAAATTGCCGCCCTGATGAATATCTCCACAAGGGGAGTTGAGATCAGCCGATACAGGCTCAGAAAAAAACTCAACCTTCAGCGTAATGAAAATCTTACAGACTTCATCCTTACTTTTTAATGTTAAGATTATCTTAACCTTGTAAAACAGCAAATTTTTATTTCATAACAACTTGTTTTTATGGATATTACTTTTATGCTGATGAGTTTTTGATGTAGTAGTTTACCCAATTGATGAAATTTTGTGAATGCTTTTAGTTAGGAAATGGAGATACATCAGTTTTACATTTGGAACGCAATTAACGTGGATTTACATTTAAAGTATTACCAGATGAAGAAATCTTTTACCTTAATGTTACTGTTCTTATTCCTTGGCAGTATACATGTTTTTTCACAGCAAATTACCGTTTCAGGAACGGTTTTCTCAGCTGATGACGATGAAACGCTCCCGGGTGTAACCGTGATTGTTAAAGGTAGTACCAATGGAACTACAACCGACATCAACGGAAATTACACACTTCAAAATGTTCCCCCGAACGACACCTTGCTGTTTTCTTTTGTGGGGATGAAAACACAGGAAGTTGCAGTGAATGGACGAACCACAATTGATATTTCACTCGCCACCGAATCTTTCGGTCTGGATGAGGTAGTTGTGATCGGTTACGGAACCGTTAAAAAGAAAGATGTAACCGGAGCCGTATCAGTGGTTGGCTCGGATGAGATCGAAACCCTCAAACCGGTGAAAGTTGAACAAGCTCTGCAGGGTACGGTTAGCGGCGTGAACGTAACACCGCAATCCGGAGCACCCGGTGCCGGACTCAACATACGTATCAGGGGTATATCAACAAACGGTGATGCTGAACCGGTGGTTATTATCGATGGTTACGAAAGTGACCTCAACACCATCAACCCCGACGACATCGAAACCATCACTGTTTTGAAAGATGCACAGGCAGCTATTTACGGAACTGTAGGTGCCAATGGAGTGATCCTGATCACTACCAAATCCGGAAAGAAAAACACACCCACAAAAGTGGATTTCAACAGTTCTTTCGGATTGCAGGAAACGACCCGCAAGCTTCCCCTGTTGAATGCGACAGAATATGCTGTGTTACTCAACGAAAGTTATGCAGCCAACGGAGATCCGGTTCCGTATCCCGATGCCTCTCAACTCGGTGATGGAAGTAACTGGCAGGATGAACTTTTCCAGACTGCACCTTTATTTGATAATAACATTCGGATTTATGGTGGTTCTGATAAAATGACCTATTCGGCCAGTGCATCCGATTTACGACAGGAAGGTATTATCGGTGGTGACAAAAGCGGATTTAAAAGAACCACCGGAAGAACAAGTGTTGGAGCTGAAATAACCAACTGGTTGAAATTTAATTCAACGATATCCTATTCTTATATCGATCGGAAATCGATCAACGATTTCGGACTGGGTTCGGTGCTGTTTAATGCTGTAAATATGCCACCAACACTTCCCATCTACACGGAGAGCGGAAACTATTTCCCAGCTCCATCTAATTTGGGTAACGAAGTAATAAATCCTCTACAACAAATTGCCAATACCTACAATGATTACAATTTAGGCAAATTAACGGGTAATGTCAGTCTTGAAGCACAGATCAACGAACATTTATCGGCAACGGTGAGGATGGGTGCAAACAACGCCAACGCCAAATACAAGTCATTTTCAAAAGAAGTCTTTTACGGAGACGGGAAAGTGTTTAACAATAACAGAAGCAGTGTTTACCAAAGCAGAGAAACCTTCAACGATTATACTTTTGATGCCTTTCTAACCTATGATAATACTTTTGGAGAGGTTCATCATTTCACCGGTACGATCGGAAACACCGTTTATAAAAACTGGGGATTTGCATTAAATGCAACCGGATTTGAGGTACCCTATAATTCATGGGAATTTGCAGATATCACACTGGCTGACGGACTTCCTACCACAAAAAATACTGGTTCCTATGAATACGACCAGCGGCGCTTATCCTACTTTGGAAGACTTCAATACGACTATGCCGGCAAATATTTGTTCTCCGCCATGCTTCGCAGGGATGCTTCCACCAAGTTCGGACCTGATAATGCCGTTGCATGGTTCCCCTCCTTTACGGCCGGCTGGATTATTTCGGAGGAGGAGTTTTTAGCAGGTGCCGATAACATCGACCTTCTCAAACTCAGGGCCAGCTATGGTTTCCTGGGATCCGATAAAATTGATGACTTCTTATATATTGCCCAGTTAACAGGTGAAGGAGTGTATGTCTTTGGAGATTCGCTCACCTATGGCAAAGCCAACGGCCGGTTGCCCAATACGAAAATTAAATGGGAAGAATCAGAGCAATTTGATGTTGGATTTGACCTGACCATGTTTAACAATCATTTGGATATTTCGGTCGACTATTTCAATAAAACTACCAGAAACCTGCTGATCCCCGATATTCCGGTATCAGGAATTACAGGGGTTTATGCACCGGGTGCCGGTCGTCCGACAATCAATGCAGGAACCGTACGAAATTCAGGAATTGAATTCGCCATCGGATACCGCAATACAATTGCAGAAAATTTTACCTATAAAGTGAATTACAACATTACCTACCTCCACAATGAAACATTGCTGGTTGATAATGGTACAGGGGTTTACAGGGCTGGCTCATTTGGTGTTGGCCAAAACGAAACAACCTTCATGCAAGAGGGAGAGCCGTTGGGTTCTTTTTATGGATATGTGACCGATGGAATCTTTCAAAACCAGGCTGAAGTGGATGCCCATCCTTCACAAACAGCATTGGGTGCTGAAGCTGCGCCAGGTGATTTAAGATTTAAAGATATCAATGGCGACGGAGTATTGGATGCCAATGATAAAACCTACATCGGTGATCCAATCCCTGATTTTGTAATGGGTTTAAACATTTCTCTCGATTATAAAAACTTCGATTTTGTTACTTATCTCTATGCCAGTATTGGTAACGACATTGTAAGAGACTATGAACGTACGCAAGCCAATGTAAACCGGCTTGATTATGTGCTCGACAGATGGACCGGTCCGGGTTCTACCAATGATGTACCGAGGGTTACTACCGATGCAACCTCCAATACCATTTTCTCCGATTATTATGTGGAAGATGGTTCATACCTCAGGGTGCAGCAAATTCAACTGGGATATACCCTCGCTCAGAACATTCTTGAAAAAATAAAAATGTCAAAATTAAGGGTATACCTTTCTGTTACCAATCCATTCACTTTTACAAATTATATGGGTTTCGATCCGGCATCCTCAACCGGTTCACCGCTCGGAGGTGGTTTCGACCGGGGATTTTATCCTTCCGCAAGAATTTATACTGTTGGACTTAACCTGAACATCTAAAATTTTGAAACATGAAGCTAAAAATTTTAAATAAAACAGCAATCGCAGGATTCATACTCATTTCCTTGTTTGTTAATTCCTGCACCGATGATTTTGTTGAAGTTTCACCGCAATATAGCATCGATTCCGAAAATTATTTCAATGCCGAAGAGGATTACTACAATGCATTGGTAGCGGCTTACGACTTACTTCAAACGACCTATGCCAACTCAATCCTGGGTGAAATTGCCTCCGACAATACGCTATGCGGCGGCGAAAGTGCAACCGATGTTGTGGGTTGGCAACAGATCGACGACATGATCCATACACCCACAAACACGAACCTGAGTGACATTTGGGGCTGGATGTTTGCCGGGGTGCAACGATGCAACTATTTCATGGAATTTAAAGACAAAACCGATTTTGACGGAAGAGAACAAATGGTCGGTGAAATCAGGTTTTTAAGGGCTTATTACTATTTTGAATTAGTAAAATGGTTCGGCCCGATACCGTTGAAAGTGGATGAAAGATTCAAGCTTGGTGATGAAACCACCATTCCCCGGTCACCTGCATCAGAGGTATATGCACAAATCGAAGCAGACCTTATTTATGCTGCCTCTGTATTGCCTGTAATACCTGCCCAGGAAGGTCGTGCAACTAAAGGTGCTGCCCAGGCATTGCTTGGAAAAGCCTACCTCTATCAGGAAAAATTTCAACAGGCCGCCAATGTTCTCGACCAGGTGATCCAGAGTGGTACATATTCGTTGGTCAGTAACTATAACTCCATTTTTGAAAAAGAGGGTGAAAACGGACCTGAATCTGTTTTTGAGGTTCAATACACCGATTTGGAGGGTGCGAGTTTCGATTGCCTGCAATGTGTTGAAGGCAACATCGCAGTCGGATTCAGCGGAGTGAGAGGATACGACGGGCCTTTGTTCACCTCGGGATTTAGTTTTAATGTGCCTGTTGCAGAGGCTGCCAATGCATTCGAAGCAGGTGACCACCGTAAAGAGGTTACCATTCTCGACATCGAAGCATGGGCCGATTCAACCGGCGCAGTTTACACAACCGGTTATGAACATACCGGATACTTCAACCGGAAATATCTGCCCCGCAAAAGAAGCGACCTGGCTCAGCCCGATCTGAACCTGACCAATCCCAATAATTACAGGGCGATTCGTTATTCAGATGTTCTGCTGATGGCTGCTGAAGCATACAACCGCGGAGGACTCGACGACATCAAAGCGCAGGAATATGTGAACATGGTCAGGGCTAGAGCATTTGGTGATGAAAACCACAATGTTTCCGTAACGGGAGACAACCTGACCCAGGTTATTTACCAGGAACGCAGACTGGAACTGATGGGTGAAGGACATCGATTTTTCGACCTGGTCAGAACCGGAAGAGCCGCTCAGGCAATTGAAGGTTTTGTTCCTGGCAAAAATGAAGTTTTCCCGATCCCTCAGGAAGAAATCGGTTTTTCCGGTGGAAACTGGACACAAAATCCAAATTACTAATTCAATAGCGGAAAAAATGAATAACATGAAAAATATATTTGCAATACTGATGATCGCACTTATTGCATTCTCATGCAAAAAAGAGGATAACAGTTCCGACATTGTAAGCAATGCACCGGCACCATCAAATATCAAAGCTGTTTTTGATATTACAACCGATAATACCGGTATGGTTTCCATCATTGTTACCGCCGAAGGCGCCACACATTACATGGTGCTCTTTGGAGATGATCCGTATGAAACCCCAACCCAATATAACGTTAACGAAGAAATCACCCACGTGTATGGCGAAGGTGTGTTTAATGTAGTAATTACCGCAGTGAGTTTATCAGGCAAAACAACTGAATACATACAAGAGATTACAGTTGCCTATAAACCACCTGAAAACCTGATGATAAATATCGAACAGGACGATTCCAATCCTTTTACTGTGCATGTTTCCGCTACTGCAGAATTTGCAACGGTAATGGATGTTTATTTCGGTGAAGATGAAAATGAAGAACCTGTACATGTATTGCCCGATTCAGTGGCAAGCCATACCTACCAGGAGATTGGGGAATATTTTATTACGGTGATTGCCAAAAGTGCAGGTTCGGCTACTACTTCAAAAACTGACACGGTTTTGATAACAGGTGCCAATGAACCGGTTACCCTCCCCATCGATTTTGAATCGATGACCGTGAACTATGCTTTTACCGATTTCGACGGAACAACATCCTCCGTAATCGATAATCCTGATCCTTCAGGAGTCAACACCAGCTCACGTGTTGCTCAATCCATTAAAGGTGATGGTGCCCAAACCTGGGCAGGATCATACCTGACATTGGGAAGCCCAATCGATTTTTCAGTGAATAACAACTTCAAGGTGCTTGTTTGGTCACCCAAAGCTGATGCTGTCGTAAAGCTCAAGGTAGAAAATAAAGATGACGGCAATATTTCTTACGAAATGGACCAAACCACTACCACTTCTAATCAATGGGAAGAACTGGTATATGATTTTTCAGCGATCAGTCTGACAGATGATTTCCAAAAAGTGGTGATATTTTTTGACTTCGGAAATCCGGGCGACGGAACAACTTATTATTTTGATGACATCAGGCTTGTTCCCGGCAATTTACCGGAAATCTGGCCCATCGAAGATTTCGAAGGCGAACTGCCGGAAATTACATCATTCGGCAACATCGCAGATGTGGAAGTGGTGGCCAATCCGGATCCTACGGGTGCCAACACCACAAATAATGTGGCTAAAATGACGAAGACGGCAGGTTCAGAAACCTGGGCCGGGGCTTTCTTTGATGAAGATGCTTCTCTCGACCTTGTAAACTACAGCAAGATAAAAGTTGATGTATGGTCTCCCAACGGTTCAATCAATGTGTTGCTAAAGTTGGAGGACCTTGCCAATTCCAATAACTTTCACGAAGTTTCTTTACCTGTAACTACATCAAATGAATGGGAAGAACTGACCTTTGATTTTAGCGATGCTCCCGACTTCGACTATGGTAGGGTGGTCATATTTTTTGATTTTGGAAACCCGGGCGACGACTCGGTTTACTATTACGACGAATTTGAATTAACGAATTAAACTATCAGATATGAAAAATTTAAAATACATCGTACTTCTCGCAGGCTTCTTTGCTGTTGTTTTGAGCGGTTGCAATAAAGAGGATTACGAACTGAAAGAGCTCAAAAAGCCAACCAACCTGCAGGTTACCTATACGATCGTTGGCCAGGATAGCGAGCATCCCTTTGGTGATGGAAGCGGCTACGTTGAATTTGTAGCTACTGCTGACAATGCCATTTCATATTACTTTGATGATGGCAAAGATCGTTATGTTGAACCCAGTGGGAAATATACAGCACAGTTTTCAGATAATGGCGTCAATACCTATAACATGAAAATTTATGCCGTAGGCACTGGTGGTTTAACTTCCAGCGTATTGGAATCAGTTGAAGTGCTGAGCGATTTTAATGATCCTGAAGCCGTTCAATTGCTCACCGGAGGCAGTTCCAAGTCATGGTACTGGGCTGCCGACCAGATTGGACATCTTGGCCTGGGACCAAACAACTTCGACTACGAACCGGGGTCGTGGACATGGGCTCAATGGTACCAGGCAGCTCCCTGGGAAAAAATTGAAACCACCATGTATGATGACAAATTTGTATTTACCCTGCAGGATAATGGAGATTTAACATTCGAACACTTGAACCCTACCGGTGAAGCATTCATCCAGGGACTTTATGCACAGGAACTTGGCCTGGGAGATGAAGGAAGCTACCCATTCGAATTTGGAGGTGTGAAAGAGGTATTTCTAAGCCCTTCCAATTCTATTGCAACTGTGGATGGCAATTACAGGGGTACCACCATGACTTACTCCGGGGATGAATTTATGGGATTTTATGCCGGTTCGAGTGTGTATGAGATTATCGAAGTGAGCGAAAGCATTCTGAAAGTTAGAATGGTGCAGGCAAACGAACCGCTTTTCGCATGGTATCATACTTTCACCAATGTGAAACCCGAACAAAAGAAGTAAATTTTTTCAGTACATATTTGATTAGTAGTATGAGGAATCCTGACGCTGCGAATCACATCAACCGGATTTGCGGTGTCAGCTTCCAAAACATGAAAACAATGATATTAGAGCCTTTGAGCCAGACGAACAAAAGAAAAAAGTAAACATATGAAAGCATCGATTTTCAATAGCAGTAAAAAATTCAGGATACCCGGAAAACAAGAGGCAGTTTTGGTAATTGGACTCCTCCTGATATCAGCAATGTTTGTGGGTTGTGAGAAAAAGAACGACACGCCCGACTTTTCACCCAATTTTACCTATTCACAGGTGGATGAAAATCACATTCGGTTTTCAAATACTTCCGATGGCGAATATTATTCACTCATCTGGAACTTTGGAAATGGCACTGCCGATACCACTACCGACAGAAACAAATCATACGTGATTTATTACCCGGTATCTGGAAATTTTAATGTATCCCTAAAGATCGTTAATTATTACGGAGAAAGCAAGTCATCAAATAAATCTGTCGCCATCAACAATTCCGATCTTGTGATTTCTTTTACGATGGAACCCGACCCGTCGCATCCCAATTACATCACACTGACTAATACAAGCCAGGGAAATTATGATTCACTTGTATGGAATTATCGAAATGAAGAAATAAAAGATGTGTTGGAACACATTGCATACTTTCCCTATGCCGGTGATTACGACATTAGTCTTACGCTTTTTACAAATAACAAAGGCTATTCTGCCACTGAAACGATATCCATTGCCCAGGATGATCCTGAGTTGCCGACAGGACTCGTTTGGGCTGAGGAGTTCGATTATACCGGGTTACCTGACATCGACAACTGGACCATAGAAACAGGTGGAAATGGCTGGGGAAACCAGGAACTTCAATATTATACCGATAGTGAGAATAACCTCTACGTCGATAATGGGGTATTAACCATCACTGCGCGTGAGGAATCTGTGGGTGGACGCGATTATACTTCAGGAAGGATCAAGACTGAAAATAAATTCGACTTCCAGTATGGCAGGATCGAAGCAAGAATTAAAATGCCTTACGGACAGGGAATGTGGGCAGCCTTCTGGATGCTCGGAGCCAACAACAGCACAGTAGGTTGGCCCGAATGCGGCGAAATCGATATCGTGGAAATGGTTGGTGGCACCAACAACGACAACACCTGTCATTCAACACTCCATTGGGACAATGCCGGAGAAAATGCACAGTATGGCCAAAGTTATTCGCTTACCTCAGGCATTCTTGCAGATGATTTTCATGTGTATTCGGTGGAATGGACAGAACAAAAGATCACGGCATTTATCGATGGCACCCAATATTTCGAGATCGATATTACACCGGCAGAACTGAGCGAATTTCACAACAACTTTTTTATCATCCTGAACCTTGCAGTGGGTGGTACATGGCCCGGTTCGCCGGATAATTCAACTGTTTTCCCGCAGAGCATGGAAGTAGATTACGTACGTGTTTATCAATTGGAAGAATAGTAATTTTTATAAAACAATGATTTTCATCATGATGCAAAATCAAACCAAAATACGTTGGTACGTACTGCTCTTCTTCTTAGGAGTGATGTCGGGTATTTCAGGATGCTCTTCCGCAGTGAGGTCGGAAGCCGAAGAAGTTCATTCTGACTCCGCATCGGATCCATATCAGCTTGTTTGGCAGGATGAATTCGATTATTCAGGATTACCGGATAGCACCTTGTGGAAATATGATACAGAGGGCAATGAACACGGTTGGGGCAACAATGAAGCACAGTATTATTCTGTTTCGCGGCCCGAAAATGCCTGGGTTGAAGATGGTCTGCTCAGGATTACCGCCCGCAAAGAACCAATGAACGGAAAGGAATACACTTCAGCCAGGCTGGTCTCCAATGCCGATTGGAAATATGGAAAAGTTGAGGTTAGGGCTAAACTCCCGATTGGGCGGGGGACGTGGTCAGCAATATGGATGATGCCCGGTGGGTGGTCGTTCTTGGATGGTAACTGGCCCGATATAGGTGAGATCGACATCATGGAACATGTGGGTCACGATCCGGGTGTGGTGCATGCTTCTGCCCATTCTAAAGATTATCAGTGGCAAAAAGGCACCCAGAAAACAGCCACCATCAGGGTGGACGGTATCGGGCAACAATTCCATTCCTACATCATGGAATGGTCTCCGGAAGTGATGAAGGCTTATGTAGACGACAGCCTCTATTTCACATACGAAAATGAGAAACTGGGTGAAAGCAAATGGCCCTACGATAAACCATTTTACCTCATAATGAATGTTGCTGTTGGTGGTGAATGGGGAAACATTCATGGCATCGACGATGAAAACTTCCCCCAGGTTATGGAGGTTGATTATGTTAGAATTTACCGGAAAGAAAGTTTGATCGAACAAAATTAAATCGTGAATCACAAAAAGGATCATACTGAAGGGATTTGGATCGGACAAAGCCGGCTGATCGACACAGATTTAAAACCTGTTGGAAAGTTTGTTGAATCGGAAGGTGAAAGCTATTACCTGATAAGCAATTTCCGTTCGATGCCCGATTTTTTTATCAGCATCGTCAGCGACAGCGACCACTGGATGTTCATTTCCAGCAACGGAGCACTTACAGCCGGACGGAAAAACCGCAACAATGCACTGTTTCCCTATTACACCGACGATAAAATTCACGATTACCGGGACAAAACCGGGAGCAAATCGTATTTCCTGGTTGAAAAGGAAAACAAGTTCTTCTTGTGGGAACCTTTTACCGATGAATTCGGGAAGTTTTATTCGATCACGTCAAACCTGTACAAAAGTATTTTTGGTAACAAGATCATTTTCGAAGAGATCAACCATGATTTGGGTCTGTCTTTCCGTTATAGCTGGAACAACAGTGAGAAATTCGGTTTCGTAAAAAAATCACAGCTTACAAATACCGGAGAGAACCCAATCAAGGTAAAACTGCTGGATGGGCTCCTGAATATTCTTCCGGCAGGCGTAGATTTTGGTTTCCAGAATGAACTAAGCAACCTGCTCGATGCCTATAAAAAAAATGAACTGGTGGATGGAACAACTCTTGGATTGTTTAGCCTGAGCTCCATCCCGGTGGATAAAGCCGAACCGAGTGAATCGCTGAAAACCACAACAGTTTGGTCGACCGGTCTTCAGGAAAAATGCAAAATTCTTTTATCGGAAAAACAAATTGCAAAATTCACATCTGGTGGACCAATTGAACAAGAACATGATGTAAGGGCTTCGAGGGGAACATATTTTATTCATTCGGAAT
>JAGQVF010000231.1 GCA_020438135.1 Bacteroidales bacterium
GGATAAATGATCTCATGTTCGGTATCATCTCCACCGCCAAATAATCCATCGGCGCCGAAATCAACCAACTTAACCTTAAAATCATTGTTGTCGGGAGACCAAATATCTATGTGGAAGTGGGTCATTCCTGTAACATCAATAAGGTTTGCCCCGGTAGTTTCAATACCGGCAAAGTTCAGACTTGAGTATTTTTTTGTCGGATTGCCTGCGATTGAAACATCTTCAAGTGTTCCTGACGACCATACGGTTAACCATGTATCGACCGGTACATCAGTGTAAGCATCGCTGAACATGGAGATCACATCGCCCGGATCCTGTGTCGGCGTTGGAGCTGCAACAGCAGGTTCGGGTAAAACACTGGTTACACCATCCGGAACCTGGATGTTGTCGAAATAAACAATGTTTTCCTGGGTTCTGGCTTCAAAATCGGGAATAATCACTATTCTGCTATAGGTATTTCCGATAGAACCGGAGAAATCAAAAGTGATCTCCTCCCACTGATTGGTAACGGTATTTGGAATCTGGATTTCGATCGGTGCGCTGGTACCTTCAAATTTTACAGCAATATTGCTGATCACCGGTTTGTAAACCATGATCGATACCATATAATTCGAACCGTCAAAAGTAAATTCTCCATCGCCATCAGTAAAAGTTAAGGCCCATGGATTACCGGTAACCCTGGCGGTGAATTTCGCCACGGTCGCGCTGGTGTTGATCCCTCCGCTTACCGGGTTTGCAATAAATTCAAGGGGTGGATTGTCATCGTTTTCGGTAACTATCCAGCTCCAGTCTGAACCGGTCCCTGCCGGCTCGAAGTCAATTGTGTGTGTGCTTTGTGCAAATACCTGAATTGCTAAAAGCATCATGAAAAAAGGTAATAAATTTTTCATAGTAATCATCTGCTTATTAGTGAAAAAGATTTGAAATTTATGTTTAACTGTGTTTGCCTTGTGTGTTGAAGATTTCACTAGTGATGTGTTGATTTGATGTGTCAAAACTACATTATGAATAGTGTTTCATGCAAAGAATTTACTACATCATTATTACATCAGTAGGTTGATTTCTATACATCAATAATTCATCATGTGTCTATTTATCAGGAAGATAAGTTGTTGTTTGTGCTTTTTGACCGGAAATTTGCCACCTCATCAATCCCGATTGTATGGGTATTGGATTTTTACAAAAATGACGAAAAGATAAAGGGTTGCAATTTGACTGCAACCCTTACATCAAACAACAGTATTCCAAAATCTATTTTTTCAGAATTTTACCTGTAAAAATAGTGCCTTTCTCATCGGTGGCAACCACGGTATAAACTCCTTCATGTAATGCTGAAACATCATATTGGTTCATCCCCGTTTTTTCAATTCTTACCGACTGCCCTGACAGATTATAAACCTGTACGCTGCGGAGGTTCTCTTCAAAATCAATTACCAGTAAATCATTCACAGGATTTTGAAGAAACGAAAGGGATTGTGCATTTTGTTCGGCAACCGAAGTGGTCATTCCGAATTTTACGTCATCCCAGTAATAGGTGTCATCGGCTCCGTTTGTACCGAAATTAAAAAATATGGATGCCTTATTGTAATCATTGGCAAAATTGATTTCTGCGGTTCCGGGAGCCTCATTGCTAAAATCGAATTCAAGGGTTTCCCATTCTGCGGCAACCGTTGTCATCACTTCGGTTTCAACGCTGATGGTCGGATCTCCTGAGTCTTCAACTTTCAGCCTGACAGGAGTATTTGCTGTGGGCGACCAAACCCTGACATTCATATAGGTTTCACCGGCTGAAAACGGGATTGGCTCAGGAAAACCGGTTGTTCCTCCGATGGTAGTTCCTGCCCAGATCTCAGCACCGGCTGTTTTTAATGATTGGGCAACCATATTAGCTGAATTGGTTGGGTCTTCAACAATTTGTGATACATTTCCACCAAAATCGACCAAAGCATAATTTACATTGGTATCATCAAAAGTAACCGGCAGGGTTACAGGGTCGAGTACCGTTCCACCGCCATATTCAGGTCCTTCAACATCATCAAAATAAAAGGTGTTGTCGGTTGAAGATGCGAAATCGAAGAAGATGACGATCTTGTCGTAAGTTCCAGATGCAGTTCCACTAAAATCATAGGTGAGTTGTTCCCATTGATTAGGGGTTGTAACATTGCCTGATACTTCGACAAATACAGCAGAATTGGTTTTGTCTTCCAGCTTAAAAAGTACTTCACAGGCAATGGGCGACCAAACTTTTAATTGAAAATTGTTTCCTGTAGTAAAATCGATTTTCCCATCGAGTTCTACAAAAGAGTGTGCCCACTGTTCTGTTGAACGAATAAACTCCGCTACATTGGCACTGGTATTTATCCCAGATGCATCAGGATTTGCGATTACAGACGGCGAATTGGGCCATCCGGTAAAGGTAACGTTTTGATTTCCGTCGAAATCACTGTAAATGAACTGTGCATTTCCGATCATTCCGATCAGGACAAACGCGATTAAAGTAATTAGCTGTTTCATTGTTGTAATGATTTAGTTATTTTACAATTGATTGAATTAAATGTTGAATATTGACTTGTGCGTCTTTTGTTTGAATATATTCGGGCAGTGCGCCTTTCGATCCTGCTACTATTGCCGACATGGCACAGGCCTGGTCGAGTGATAGTCTGATGTTTTTTTCCAGTATCAGTCCTGCGATAAAACCGGCCAGGAAAGCAGCACCTGTTCCAACATTGTCGATGGTTACCGTTTCGTAACCCGGATGCTCGATCAACATTCCGTTATAAAAAACAGAAGCACTGTTCCCTTTTTTTGTAAGGCATACGATCTCATTTTTAAAATTGTCGGCAAACCATTCGAGACGTTCTTTTTCCTCAATATAAAATTTGTTGTGCCAGCCCATGATCTCTTTGAGCTCCTTTTCCGTTACCTTCACGATGTCGGCCTTGTGTAACAAAGAATCTACTGCCTGTTGATTGTAAAACGGAGGACGTAAATTCACATCCATGATCTTCACATTATCAAAATTGAGCAAAACATCGATGGTTGCTCTTGTTACATCATTTCTCGATGCAAGCGATCCATATACAATGGCACCGGCTGTTCCCGCATGGTCGATGATGCGCATATTGATGCCCAGATGATCCCATGCAACCGGTTCGCCGATGGTATATTTAATATTTCTGAATTTGCTGATGGCAACATCCACTTCGCTGGTGGGGGAGGTGTCGTCGAAATAGATCGCTTCGGTATTCAATCCTGCATTTTTCATATAGGCAAGCAATTCAATTCCCCTCGCATCGGTGCCCACTTTACTGACAAGCGTTACCGGTATCCCGAAATGATGCAAATGATGGGTAATGTTAAGCATCGCACCACCGGGCATGCTTTTTCCATCCAGATTGTCCCAGAGAACTTCTCCGATACACAACACTTTATTATTATTGAAAACGGGTAACATCTCTTCTTTTTTTAGTTCGTTTTTAGTTCTCTCCTCTTTTCCAGTTCTTCCTGCATTACAAGGCAGGTTTTATGATCGATGGAATAGAAGTATAGCAAAATTGCCCCGGACATATATAGTATTCCCGGAAATACGGAAATCATAAGTTTGATCCCGGTAATGGCTGTTTCGGTTTGGGTTTCGTTCGGAATAAACTGGTAGAGAGCCAATAACCAACCTGCAAGCGCTCCGCCGATCCCCCAGCCTGCCTTTTGTGCAAAAGTGGCGGCAGAAAATACAAGCCCGGTCGAACGGCGGTTATACTTCCACTCCGAATAATCTGCGGTATCAGCCAACATTGTCCAAAGCAGCGGAACTGCCGGTGCATAGGTGAATTTTGCCAGGATATTGAAAACATACACGGTAATGATGTTTTCGGCTCCCGGGAGATAGATCAGGATAAAGAAAATTCCCGAAATGACTGAACTTGCCATATACACCGTCCGTTTCCCGAAACGCTTCGAAAGTGGCTTGGACAATGGAATGCCTGCTATTAAGGCCACTGTTCCGATCACGTTAAAAAGTTGTACTTCTTCTTCGTTGCCGATGTAATATTTAAAATAGTATGCGATCGATAAATTTTGCATGGCAAACATCACAAAGCTGATAATACCTACCAGTGCCAGGATCACCCAGGGTTTGTTCTTAAACAGGTTCATCATGTCCTTGCGCAGATTTTGCCGTTGCCCTGCTGGTGGTTGCACTCTTTCTTTGGTGGTTTTAAAGGTGATCATAAAGAGGATAAAACTCACTGCACCAAACAACAGCAGTGTATATTGATATCCTTTGGCGTTATCACCCTGTCCGAAAAAATTGGCTAACGTGAGGGCCGTTCCGGTAACAATAAACTGACCGGCAAAAGCAAAAACAAAACGGTATGAATTGAGCCCTGCCCGTTCGTACGAATCTGATGTCATTACTGCCCCAAGTGAACTGTAGGGCAGGTTGATCGCTGTGAACACAGTCATCAGCAGCAGGTAAGTAGCTCCGGCATAAATCACTTTGCCCGTGGTTCCGAAATCGGGAGTAGTGAAAGTCAGCACAGCCAAAACACTGTAAGGAACAGCCATCCAGAGAATGTACGGTCTGAATTTTCCCCAGCGGGTGTTGGTGCGGTCGGCAATCACCCCCATGATCGGATCGCTCACCATGTCCCAAATCCTTGCAATCAACATGATGGTGCCGGCTGCAGCTGCTGAAATACCAAACGTATCGGTGTAAAAGATCAGGATCCAGAAACCTACCATGTCCCACACGAAATGGGAGGCAGTGTCGCCCAGGCCGTAGCCGACCTTTTCTTTAACCGATAATTTTATATTGCTGCCTGACATCGTTATTTGTTCTGAATTACAATGGTTTGCAATGCGTGTGGACTGATCCGGACTTCAACGGACTTCTCTTTTAATTTGACTTTTAAATTTCTGGCTTCAGCATTCATGTTTAAAATAATTGCCGCTACTGATCCATCAGAATTTTGAGCGGCTGTGACCATGAGGCTTTCATCCGTATTGTCAAATCCGATGCGAACAGCACCCGGCCGCATGAACCGACTGAAATGTGCCATGATGTAATACAAAGGAGTAAAATAAACCTCATCTTTATCCGGGTCAACAATCACCGGCGCCACACACCAGTTTTTCGCCCAGTTGGGGCCGCCCTGCCTGTCAAGCACCATGTTCCAGTCGATCCAACCCTGAACCCACGAATTGAGGCAACCGATGATATCGCGTGCATAGCGGTAAACCGGGACATACTTAGGATGCAGGTATTTCTGATCTTCCGGTGCCCAGTCCCAACCCCA
>JAGQVF010000232.1 GCA_020438135.1 Bacteroidales bacterium
AGGTAGAAGGCCGGTAGCCATCAATCTCCGCCTCCGATCCAACCCAATAATACGAAGCTGCCTTCATTCCCTGTTTTTCTGCCGTCACCCAAATGGGTTCACCGCCATAAAAAGATCCGTCTTCCACAGCTTTCCGGTCAAATATTGCGTAGTATCGTTCCGTTTCCGGATCAAAAAATGAGTTAAGCACAATGCCGTGATGATCAGGATAAAGACCGGTGGCAATGCTGTAGTGATTCGGAAAAGTTTTGGTCGGAAAACAAGGCCTTAACGACTTGGCTCTTACACCCCTTGCTGCCAGTTGGTCGAAGTTTGGTGTTTCAACCATTTCGGGATAATCCCACCGAAATCCGTCCATCGAAACCAACACCACATAAGGTTGATCGTTTTGGGCCGTTGCCAGGTGCAGAACAAAGAAAATTTCTGCCAGGAGTAGAACCATTTTTTTCATACCTGCAAAAGTAGGATTAAAACCGGTAGAATATTTTGCAAAAAGAGTTGAAAAGCCGCGCTTTCAATGTCGTAGCTTAGTCGATCTTAGTATATTTGCCCTTCGAAAAAACGAAACACATGATAAAAAGCATTTTAATTTCAATTGTATTGTTGATCCCGGGTTTGTTGGCACAAGCCGACGAAGGAATGTGGATACCGATGTATCTCGGTGAACTGAACGAAGCCGAAATGCAGGCGATGGGCATGAACATCACTGCCGAAGATATTTACAGCGAAAATCAATCTTCGCTGAAAGACGCCATCGTTATTTTCGGCCGTGGCTGCACCGGAGGAGTTGTTTCCGATGAGGGTTTGCTGCTTACCAATCACCACTGCGGTTATGGTCAGATTCAGGCGCATTCGTCACTGGAGCACGACTACCTCACCGATGGTTTTTGGGCCATGGATCGTTCCGAAGAACTCTCCAATCCCGGATTATCCGTAACATTTCTGGTGAGAATGGAAGAAGTTACAGCAAAGGTTCTGGAAGGGGTAACGGATGATATGACGGAAACAGACCGCCATCGCATTACCGGCGAAAATATCGATAAGATCAAAGAAGAAGCTATAAAAGATACCCACTATGAAGCAGTGGTGAAACCGTTTTTTTATGGGAACCGCTATTTTCTTTTTGTGAATGAGGTGTTCAAAGATGTGAGGCTGGTGGGAGCTCCACCATCCAATATCGGTAAATTCGGCGGAGATACCGACAACTGGGTGTGGCCCAGGCATACCGGCGATTTTTCGGTGTTCAGGATCTACGCCGACAGCAACAACATTCCGGCAACCTACAGCGAAAACAATGTTCCTTACAAACCGAAACGTCATTTTAATGTTTCCCTTCATGGTGTGGATGAAGGCGATTTTACCTTTGTTTTCGGGTATCCCGGAAGCACTGAATCATATATTCCTTCACCGGCCGTTGAAATGCTGGTGGAGGTTGTGAATCCGATCAGGATCGGACTGCGGGGAAAAAAGATCGACATCTATAAAAATTATATGAACAGCGATCCCGGCGTCCGTATTCAATATGCAGCCAAACAGGCAGGTGTTTCGAATGGCTGGAAAAAGTGGATCGGCGAAAACCGCGGCATTCGAAGATTGAATACCATTGAAAACAAACAAAAATTTGAAGCCGGTTTTAAAGAATGGGTTCAGGCATCTGAACAAAGAAAAGAGAAGTATGAAGGCTTGTTGACCGCTTTTGACGACGTTTACGACCAGTTAAAAGACCTCAACTATAAGATCACGTATTACCGCGAAGCCGGCCTGGGTATTGAAGCATTCCGTTTTGCACGCCGCTTTGATAACCTGGTGGAAGCTTCAAAAATAAAGGATACCGAACAGGAAACCATCGATCAGTTGGTTGAAAAACTAAAATCGTCTGCTTCTTCATTTTTTGCAGATTATCAGCCGGAAATTGATGAGGCTGTTTTTGTTGCTTTGATTTCAGAATTTGGAACGAAAATCAATGCAAGCGACCAGCCGGGTGAACTCCGGGCGATGTTGAAAAAAGCCGGCGGCAATTATTCGGAGCTTGCCGCTGACATCTTCAACGATTCTTATTTTACCTCTGAAGAGGAAATGATGAAATTGCTCGACGGCTATAAAAAAAGCCAGTACAAAAAAATTGAAAAAGATCCGGTTTACAGCCTCACAAAAGGTTTGGCGGCAATTTATAACACTTCATTATTGCCTTTAAAAAAATATCTTGATAGTGAATCCGATAGCCTGATGCGGGTGTATATGACGGCACAAATGGAAATGCAGGAAAACAAATTGTTTTATCCGGATGCCAATTTTACACTTCGGGTGACCTATGGAAATGTGAATGGTTACAATCCTGATGATGCTGTGAACTTCAACTATTTTACTACCCTCGAAGGGATCATGGAAAAGGAAAATCCGGATATTTATGATTATGTGGTGGAGGATAAATTGAAGGAACTATACAAGGATAAAGATTATGGGCGATACGGCGATGCGGACGGTAGCCTGCACACCTGTTTTATTGCTACAAATCACACCTCGGGTGGAAATTCGGGTAGCCCCGTGATGGATGCGGATGGAAATTTGATCGGGCTTAATTTCGACCGCTGCTGGGAAGGCACCATGAGCGATATCGACTACGACATGACGCAGTGCAGGAATATTACCCTCGATATCAGGTATTGTCTGTTTATAATTGATAAATTTGCGGGAGCCGGGCATTTGGTGGACGAGATGACGATTGTGGAGTAAGGGGGGCTGTAGGCAGTGGGCAGTTGGCTGTAGGCAGTGGGCAGTGGGCAGTAGGCAGTG
>JAGQVF010000233.1:0-11086 GCA_020438135.1 Bacteroidales bacterium
CCACGAATCCGTCAAAAGTTGGACATGTTGGAAGAATGAAAATTCTGAACAAAAAACTTTATTTAAAAAAAAGTCAATAGAAGCTTTCTCATTTATATCTATTTATTCGTGAATTCGTGGCTATGATTCTATATTTGTTCGCCAGTCTGATTCCAGTAACCCCAGCGAGACCGCCAGGTCCACAGACTTCTGTGCCCTTTTCACCACAGGCGCATCGATCATTTTTGAACCGAGCGAAACCACACCCAATCCTTTTTCTTTGGCTACATAGAATGCATTCACGATCTTTTTTGCTTTGTCGATTTCGACCTGATCGGGTGCAAAATTTTCATGGATCACCCTGATCTGGCGTGGGTGAATACAACCCATTCCCTCAAACCCAAGGGCTTTCGAACGCTGCACATTTTCTTTCAGCGCTTCCATATCTGAAATATCAGAGAAAACTGAGTCGATCGGCTGAATACGTGCCGCTTTGGATGCATTTACCACCATCGACCGGGCAAAGAACGATTCGGTTCCTTCGTTGGTTCGCCGGGTGCCCAGGTCGGCCGTGTAGTCTTCCAGGCCAATGGCAAGCGAAACAACATTTTTAGCTGCGGTAGCAATTTCATGCGATTTAATAACGCCCAGGGCACTTTCGATGATCGGCATCAGCCAAACATCGTGGGTTAGATTATGCTTTTTCTTTAGATCGTCAATCCGTTTATTAACTTCAATGATTTGGTCGGCACTTTCGCATTTAGGAACCAGGATGAGATTTACGTGATGTGGAACAAGGTAATCAAGATCCTCAAGTCCTGCCGGAATTTGATTGATCCTTACCATGCGTTCAGCACCGTAAAAGTTGAGGCTGCGTAATGCATTCCGAACAAGAAACCTGGCTTCATATTTTTTGTCAGGTGCCACGGCATCTTCCAGATCGAGGATCAGTCCATTGGGCTTGTGAATGCCGGCATTAATCATCAACCGTGGTGTATTGCCCGGCAAATAGAGCCGCGAAAATCGGAACATATCCCTTCGCGTGGTTTCTTTATTTGAAGAAAGTAATTCAGGAAGAAACTCTTTTTCGGTTTTTACCAGTTTTTTAATGGCCGCTTCAATACGTGCAGCCATTACAAAAGGCAGAGCGCCCGTATCTTCCATCTCAACCCTGGCATGTTCAATCTCAAAATGTTTTAAAACGTCGTTGATGAGCTGTTTGATCGATTTTTCAAACATAGCTTTCACCTTGCTTTTAAGATCGATCTGTATGCCTTCTGATTTCTGAAGTGTGATGGAAACGAAACAATCGGAGCGCACAGATTCACCTCTGTTTCCGGCCTGTGCAGATTCAATTTTTACCTGGTTCATATAGGGTCAACTTTGTTTTTTTAGAACAGTGCCAAAATTAGTATAAATGGGGATTTTTAAGCGTGGGATTGCTAAATTTTGTTATTGAAATAACAAAAATATTTTAATCAGTAAATCAGTAGATTACAAATTATTTGAAATGCCTGATCGTAATTTTTATTGAGTATAAATTAGCAATGTAATATTCCGGCAAAGTAAAGGAAACTGAATTTCTGAAAAATTGAGCTGTCGAGTAAGCTCAGAAGAATATGATCTTTGCTACCAGATCATCAGTTTTTGCCTGAACGATTCTCCTTTTTCAGAAAATATTGCCAAAAAATAAACACCGGTTGAGAGGTAACTTATATCAATGGTTGTGACCGGATCATTGATTGATCTTTCCAGAACAATGTTCCCGGATGCATCCTGGATTTGCATGGAGGATGCAAGCAGCCGGCTTTCAGAAACGGAAACGGTCACCTGGTTTTCGGCAGGATTGGGATAAAAAGAAAATGCGCTCTCACCGGAAGAAACTTTTGAAAATCCTGAAATCAGAGGATCTCCAATTTTCGCAAGATAGGGAAGTTTGCCTGATCCCTCATAAGGCAATGTTATCTCATCATTCAGGTTTAAAGTACTTTGATGTACATGGCTGATAATAAAATTTTTATCCTGGGTTTCGATGTAGTTGGAATATTGGTCTGATATGCCGGTTATCGTTTTGTCAGTCAGTAAATTGAGGTTTTCATCGAATATCTGAACAAGAAAATTATCATTATTAAAGGAATTTCTCTGAAACAATGCGACCCTGTCCTCTGCCAATGCCATATCAGGAAACAAAATGGCATTTTCGTTAAATGAAGGAACGACAATCTCCGAAATTAAATCACCCCCCAGATTAAAACGTTTCAGGTTGTGAACAATGTTAAAAGGTGGCTGAAGGGTTTCACCATAAACAAAAACACCCTTTTCGTTTGCTTCGAGGGTGCCGTCACCATTGGAAAGTGTGGTGTCGATAGCAACCCATTTGCCGGTGAGTTCATTATCAAGCGACAGAACAAAGGAGGTACTTTCAAAAGGCGATTGAGGAATCCAGATAGTATCGATAACAATACCGCTTAATCCGTTTATCTCACCCGTAAGGTACACGTTATCATTAAAATAGCAAATATCAACGATGAGGGTTTCTGTCGGATGAAGAAGACGCTCGTTTACAACATTTCCATTGCTGTCGAAAATCATGATCCAATCTCCCTGATTTGATTCCGTGCGGGTATGTAATGCAAATTGACCGTTTTCCCCCACTGATAAATTGCCGCAATAGATATTGTTCCTCGATTCATCGATATGATGCCACACAACATCCCCATTGGCATCAAGCATAAATACAAACATAAAATAACTGGCACCACCGTATTGCTGATCCTGATAGTTAATGGTTCCGTATCCCTGTCCTGCAAGGATAATGTCGTCATTCACCGCAGTCATATCACTTATGATCAATTCTCCGGTCATTTCAGATGACCAAAGAATGTTTCCATTTGGATCGGTTTTGATCATATAAAGATCTCCCTTATAAGGAACAAATACAGAACCTTCGTGTATCCCTGCAATGATAATATTATCAGCAGAATCCACAGTTAGTGCACCTACTTCATTTACGTTTGAAATTTCATAGTTTTGCGCCCATAATATTTCCTGATCCTGCGCTGTAAGAATCATATAGGGGAAAAACAGTCCAAAGAAAAGGGTATAGATTGATTTCATATATATTTGTTGATAAACAAGTTTAACACCTGAGTAAATGCTATTGTTCATTCGGTTATCAGGCGGTTAAGGGCGTATAATTCTCACGATTTCAAGTATGTATTGAACCAGTCGAGAATAAGCCTGAAAACTTCCTCCTTGTTGCCGGATAATCCGTGAGTATCGTTTTCGAATGAAATCAGTTTATAAGGTATGTCATATTTCTTCAGGCTGTCTTCGAATGCCGGTATTTGCTTATAAGTAACATGGGTGTCGCTGGTACTGTGAAGTATGAGAAGAGGAATGCTATCAGGCAATTCTTTCATTCTGTAAACAACAGATCGTTTCTTCAGAGACTCCTCAGGTTGGGCCTGAAATTCAGGAATGTAAGTTTTTGCAACTTCGCCAATCTCTGTATGATGATCTATGGTTGTGATTAAATCTGTGATTCCACCGATACTCACCACCGCCCTGATATGGGAATGATCGTTTTCAAGTAGGGTAAGGTAGTTCATCATTCCACCACGACTGATACCAAGCAATCCTACTTTTGAAGTATCAGCTTTTTGAATATATGACAGGGCATCAATAAGGTTTAAGACATCTCTTACCTCAGCACCTCCGAATTCTTCTTTCCCTTCACTACCACTGTTTCCGCGGTAATTTGAGGCAGCTACCACATACCCCTCAGCAGCTATGGGAGCCATGATCTCCACTGCGTTGGCTACAAGCAATCTCCCGTTTTCTCCCGCTCCGCCTCTGTTAAGAATTACTGTTGGAAAATTACCTTTGTTTTTCGGTGCAACTAAAAAACCCGTTATGAATAACCCATCGCTCAGGTAGGCCATCGAAAATATATCAATTTTGTCTAAAAAGATATAGTTTTCAGGATGATGTTTAATCTTTTTGTTAATCGGCGTTTTCGTGTAATCGACCGGAATTAGTTTGATTCTTGTTTCTGAAAGATCCCCGTATTTTTTCTTCAGTTCATCTGTATTCGGCTGGTTTGTACCACAGGAAAAAAGCAGGAACTGCAACAGGAATATAAAAAAGAAAATTTTACGGTTCATAGTGATGGATGTAACATCATATAAACCGTTTGGCGCAGGGAATGTTTGGTAAAACTTAATAAATTGGTAAATCCAATTACCGGTATTTTTAATAGACAATGCCTATTTTTGTTGACAATTTTTATCCATATCATTTTTGTTTGAAAAAAATAGTTTTCATAGTAAATCCGAAATCGGGTGTTTTCAGAAAAGACAGCATACATGATGTAATTGAATCGACGCTTGACAAGAATCAGTTTTCATATCAATTTGCTTTCACGGAGTATGCCGGTCATGCCACCGAACTTTGCAAAAAACATATTGATGAAAATGCAGATGTCATTGTAGCAGTGGGAGGGGATGGAACCATTAACGAGGTTGCCCGTGGGCTGGTACAAACTGATGTAGCGCTGGGGATCATTCCCGGGGGGTCAGGAAACGGACTTGCACATCACCTTAAAATTCCTTTGGGTGTAAAAAGAGCAGTGGAAGTAATTAACCGGCAAAAATCGATAAAAATCGACACCGGGATTTTGCACGATCAATTGTTTGTGAGTATTGCCGGAATTGGTTTTGACGGATGGGTTGCTAAAAAATTCAGTGATGAGAGTTTCCGCGGATTTGTGGCTTATCTGAAAGTTGTTGCTGAGGAATACCCGGGTTATAAGCCAAAAAAATATAAGATCAGGATCAATGATAAATTGGTTAAAGTCAGGGCATTATTTATCACGTTTGCCAATTCCGATCAATTTGGATTTCAAACCGCGATTGCACCCGGGGCCCGGGTTGACGACGGTTTCATTGATGTAACGATTGCCCGTAAACCCCCCTTAATTGAGATTCCAATTCTTGCCGGATTGTTGTATTGGCATAAGATCGATAAATCTAAATATGTTCAGATATATAAAACTGATTACCTGGAAATATCGACCCGGAAAAAAAGATGGGCTAACCTGGATGGTGAGCCCATTATTACGCCTAAGAAATTTGTTGTTAAAGTCAATCCGCAGTCGTTGCGGATTATCGTTCCTTAACTGAGTACTTCCGACACCCTGGCAGCAGCTTCCTGCAAACGAATTGCCGAATGAACCTGCAATCCTGAATCGTCGATGATCTTTTTCCCCTCCTCAGCATTGGTGCCCTGGAGTCGCACGATGATCGGAATATCGATTTCGCCAATCCTATTGCACGCATCAACCACACCTGTAGCTACACTGTCGCAACGGACGATGCCTCCAAAGATGTTAACCAGGATGGCTTTAACATTTGAGTCTTTCAAAATGATCCTGAATGCTTCTTCAACTCTTTTGGAATCTGCAGAGCCTCCCACATCAAGAAAGTTGGCAGGTTCGCCTCCCGATTGTTTGATGATATCCATGGTTGCCATGGCCAGACCGGCACCATTCACCATACATCCAACATTTCCCGAAAGCTTTATATAGCTCAGGTTGTAACGACTGGCTTCCACTTCGATCGGGTCTTCCTCGTCAAAGTCTCTTAATTCTGCAATATCAGGATGACGCATCAGCGCATTGTTATCGATCACTACCTTCGCATCGGCCGCGAAAATCCTGTCATCAGCAGCTTTGATAACCGGGTTTATTTCAAACAGAGAAGCATCGGTTCCTATATAAGCTTTATAAATAGCATCAACAAATTGCACCATTTCTTTAAAAGCCTTCCCTGAGAGACCCAGGTTAAAAGCAATTCGTCTTGCCTGAAAACCCAATAAACCGGTTTTGGGATCAATCTCCTCTGTGAAGATTTCTTCCGGAGTTTCCTCAGCTACCTTTTCAATATCCATTCCTCCTCTCGGCGAATACATAATCATGTTTTTACCCGATTGCCTGTTCAGCAGCACCGACATATAATACTCGAGTGTTTCTGATACACCGGGGTAATAGATATTTTGCTCAATGAGTACCTTGCGAACTTTTTTACCTTCAGGTCCGGTTTGTGGCGTAACGAGTTGCATACCAATGATCTGGTCAGCAAAAGCAAGCACATCCTCCAATGATTTTGCAATTTTTACACCACCGCCTTTCCCCCGGCCTCCGGCATGGATTTGAGCTTTAACAGCCCATTTGTCTGTTCCGGTTTCTTTTTGAAGGTTTTTGGCAACTTCCAGCGACTCTTCAGGAGAAAATGCAACACTTCCTTCAGGTACTGAAACACCGAATTTCTTCAAAAGTGATTTTCCTTGATATTCGTGTAAATTCATAATTGCGGGTTAACTATTTCTTTTTTACAATTTCAAGTAACTCAATGTCGAAAATAAGCAGGTTGTTGGGTTCAATAACGCCTCCCTGTCTTGGGTTCTCGCCGTAAGCGAGGTCGGGGTGAATATAGAGTTCCCATTTTGATCCTACTGGCATCAGCTGCAACGCTTCAGTCCATCCTTTGATAACACCGTTTACCCTGAATTGCGCAGGATTATCCTGACGGGTTGAGTCAAATACGGTTCCATCAGGAAGTGTACCTCTGTAATATACCTTCACCATATCGTCAGCACTGGGAACAGGGCCGTCGCCTTCTTCGATAATTTTGTACTGCAAGCCACTTTCCGTTGTTTGTACTCCTTTTTTATCTTTGTTTTCAGCCAGGTATTCTTCCGCTTCTTCAAGGTTTTCTTTGGTGAGTTTTTTACGGGCTTTGTTAAAATACTCCATAACGTAGGCATTGGCCGTTTCAGGATCAATTTTAGGATCCACTCCTGAAAATGCATCTGCAAAACCCTGTCCGATGGCATATTGATTAATGTCATCAAAGCCACTTTTTTTCAGGTTTTGTCCGATATCAATCCCTATGGCATAACTTACACTATCGAGTCCGTTATTTAAAACAACTTCTCCGTTCGAAGATCCACCCGACGATGCAGGTTGATCACATGAGTTTAATCCAAACAGGACTGCTACAACAATACCAATTGTAAAAACACTTTTAAATTTCATTTTTTGATGGTTTTATTATTTAACTTTAATTACAAGGACATCATAGACAAGCGTGGCTTTTGCCGGTATTTCCTGCGCATCACCAACCAGTCCGTAAGCAAGGTGCGAAGGTATAATAAATTTTGCTCGGTCGCCTTCTTTTAGTTTTAAAATTCCTTCATCGAGGCCTTTAGGTACTTCACCTTTGCCGGGTAAAAAAGTCAAAGGTCCTGTTTTACGGCTTGCGTAAACGGTGTCACCATTCAGCAGGCTTACAGAATATCTTATGGTAACAGCCCTGTTCTTCCCAACAGGCTTTCCATGACCGGTATCGTAAATCAAATAAAATAAACCGGATTCGGTTTTTTCCATTGTCCAATCGTACCTTTTTATAAAATCCCTGATTTTTTGCTCTTCGTTTTTTACCAGGTTTTTATTAACACGAATGAGGGTTTCTTCTCCCGGTTTCTTCACCTGGTCTTGTTTGTTGGCACGATCAGGTGATTGACACGAATTGAGCAAAGTAACAAATAAGAGTAAAAGACAGAAAGAAATTGACCTACCGATTTTCAAATTATTGTAATTCAGATGCATAACGGGTCAATAAACGTTCAAAATTTTCCAATGTTTTATTCATGTTCTCAAATGAATCGCCACCGGCTGCATTTTTGTGTCCTCCCCCCTGAAAATGTGACCGTGCAAACTTGTTTACCGAAAAATTTCCGGTTGATCTGAATGAAATCCTGATTTTATTTTCTCTTTCGGTGAAAAGGGCGGCAAACCTGATTCCTTCAATACTCATGGCATAATTAACAAGGCCTTCGGTATCCCCGATTTTATATTGGAATCTGTTGAGTTCATCGCGGGTAAGCCAGATATAGGCCGTGTTGTATGTTTTATTTACTACAAGTTTTTCAGAAATCGCAAATCCCAGCAGCCGCAACCTTGGCTCGGCGTAGGTGGCATAAACCAACCTGTTTATTTTAACTGTATCTACTCCTTTTTCGATGAGTTCGGATACGATTTGGAAAGTTCTGGCAAAGTTACAATTGTAACTAAAAGATCCGGTATCGGTCATCATTCCTTCAAAAATGCAGTCGCCAATTTCACGGTCTACACGGTCTTTGTCAATCTCTATCATAAATTCGTAAACCAGTTCTGCTGTGGATGAGGTTTGAACCGTGCTAAAACAATGGTTATAAAAATCTTTTTCAGGATCAATGTGATGGTCAATCAGGATTTTAATCGCTGTGGAGGATCTGAAAGTTTGTTCAGCTTTTCCAATCCTGGAAGGTGAGTTGTAATCGAGGGAAAACAGGACATCCGCCCGGTTCATTTTCTTATCGCAATGGGATTTTGATTCAGCGTATATCATGATGTTTTCCTGACCAGGCATCCAGGTCAGAAAATCGGGAAAACGGTTTGGAACCATCATTGTAACGGTATGGCCCATGCTGTTAAAAAAATGGAAAAGTGCCAGCAGAGAGCCCACCGCATCACCATCAGGATTTTCATGCGCACTCAGGAAAATCTCTTTTGGCGTTTTCCACAGTTCTGTCGTCGATGCAAAATTGAGGTTTTTCAAATATTTCGGAGATTTTATTAAATGAGCGGGCAAAATTATAAAATATCTGTAATTTTGCCGGCCAAACTAAAAACAATACAATAAAATGGTTGGAAACATTACTCTTACAATGATTAAACCCACAGCGGTTAAAAAAGGTTTTATAGGTCCGATATTGGCGAAAATTGCCGAAGGTGGGTTCAAAATTGTCGCAATGAAATTTACAAGACTGTCTCTTGAACAGGCACAAAAATTTTATGAAGTACATAAGGAGCGCCCGTTTTATGGCGAGCTCACTGAATTTATGTCTTCAGGACCCATCGTTGCTGCTGTTCTGGAAAAAGACAATGCAGTGCAGGCATATCGTGAATATATTGGTGCCACAGATCCCGCCAAGGCTGCCGAAGGAACAATCCGTGCATTATACGGAACCAACCTGGGTGAAAATGCAGTGCATGGCTCCGACAGCGACGAAAATGCACACATCGAAAGTTACTTCTTTTTCTCTGAACTTGAGAGATTTTAGGGATACCTGCAATAGGAATGACCTAACGGGGACTGAATTCTTTAAATGTCCCGTCTTTATAAAAAATTACAATGGTTGCAATATCTGGGTCGGTCACCGATTCAGATATTTTTCTTTTGGAACCCACCTTTCCCCGATTTTTAGTTTCCACTTGTTGATTGGCTTCTAAAACAGGCATCTCTGCCACTTTTTCGCGGGGTGCAGATTGTTCTTCTCCAATTGAGATTTGTTTCTCCATCTTCATCATTCTGCCTTTTCCCATTAAGAGCCATTCTGCATTTAATTCAGGGTATCGTTCAAGGACTTTCGTGAAAAATTCCATGCCCGGTTTATTTCTGCCTTTAACTATGTGATAAATACCTGAGCGTTTAATTCCGATCTCATCTGCAAATTGAGAAGGGGAGATGTTCAATGTCTTTAATAATATTTCCAGTCTTTCTTCCATCTAAACTACTAATATCTTAACACAAAATATAAGCAACAAATTTATAAAATTGAGCAACAAATCTAACCGGAACTTATAAAATATTATAAACAAAATTGTACATATGTGGATCTGCTGAAATGCACAATTGTATACAAAATTAATTTATAACTGAATACATTTCTAAGTGTCACATTATGAAGAAGATTAAGTTTAATTGTGCATGATTATCAGAGATGTAGTTATCAGTGATTTTATTTTAAATAGATACTTTATGTAAACATTTTATAGTGTTGAATATCTGGTGTTAAGATAAAGTTATTGTGACACATATTTCGCAAAATAGAGATACCGCGAAATGCATACAAATGTGTATTTTTTCAGATAATCTATATTTATTTTGTTTCAAATATAACATTCAGTTATTCAGTTATATATGAGCTAAAAAATAGATATGTATAATTACGTTAAGAGTTTATAGAAGTGTATAAAATAGATGTTGACTTTCCTCAAAATAAATATCCGAAATCTTTTAATTTTGCCTCCAAATCAGGTTTCATGATCAATAAGAAAAACAACGATAAAAAGTTACATTCAAGAGATGATGAGTTCAATTTTAGCCTTAGAGATCCATATTTTATTTTATTTGGTGCATTCACTTTCCTGGTTAGTTTTTCAGTTTATATTTATTCACTGGCACCTTCAGTAACTTTTGAAGATAGTGGTGAATTAATTGCAGCTGCGTACAATGCAGGGGTACCACATGCGCCCGGTTACCCTCTGTTTACAATATTCGGTTGGTTGTTTACGCATCTCCCGCTTGGAAATATTGCTTACCGTTTAAACCTGATGTCAGCTTTTTTTTCGGCTATTGCATCATTTTGGGTGTTTGCCATTGTTACCCATACGGCATGCAGATTTGAGCCCAAACTGCGACAGGGAAATGGGTCAATGTATCTTAAAATCTCAACTTACCTGGTTTCGATGAGTACTGCCTGGCTTTTTGCTTTCTCTTTCGAAAACTGGGA
Organism: Bacteroidales bacterium; assembly: GCA_020438135.1. GTDB lineage: Bacteria > Bacteroidota > Bacteroidia > Bacteroidales > JAADJA01 > JAADJA01. Next base: position 10,597 of record JAGQVF010000233.1, read on the forward strand.
ACAATCCGTAATCGCTGAAGTATATGGTCTTCATAGCTTTTTTGTAGGCCTCTTTGTATGGTTAGTCGTTAGATTTCTGGATACAAAGGATTTACAGAAAAAGCGAAAGTTGATCTTAATAGTAAGCTTTACAACTGGCCTGGCTTTAACCAATCACACAACATCATTGCTGTTTATTCCTGTATTTATTTTGGTTTTGGTTTTTGATAATTTCCGGATTTTATTCAATTTGAAATTACTGATAAAATCCGTTTTTCTTGGAATTGCCGGATTATTACCGCTTATTTACCTTCCCATTGCATCTGCTTTTGATCCGGTTGTTGATTGGGGTAATCCTGAAACATGGACCAATTTCGTGAGGGTTGTAAGCAGGCATCAATACACAGAATTGGCGCAAACCTCAGAAAAGTTCTCGACAGGATTGACCTATTATTTCGAAACACTTTTGCCGGATCAATGGAATCCTTTGTTTCTTTTGTTCATTGTTCCG
>JAGQVF010000233.1:11150-25017 GCA_020438135.1 Bacteroidales bacterium
TTTCTTCTTTTTTACATTCCGGTTACAACTTATCTTACTGATTTTGATATCAATGGAAATAGTTTTAATGCAGAATTGAACCGGATGTTCGTAACAGTTTTTTATATTCCGTCTTATTTTTTTATTTCTGTGTTGATTGGCATTGGTATGATTGCTCTTTTAGTTTTCTTTAAAAATGCAAAATATCGCCTTCTTGTTGCCTCCATTTCACTGTTTCTGCCCGCTATGGTTTTCACGGCAAACATAAACCGATCCGGAATGCGTGGCTTTCACTTCACAGACCAATACCTCACCAATTTGTTTCTTGCTGCTGAAAAAGATGCCGTAATTTTCACACAAATCGATTTTTATTATTTCCCAACCCTTTATTACCAGTATGTATTGGATAGGGAACGGGAGGTACAGGTGATTGATCAACCTTTGCTTAAACGGAGCTGGTACCTTGAAATGCTTCAACATAATTACCCATCCCTGATTGACAGGTCGAAAACGGCTGTTTTAAAGTTTCTTAACGCAGTAAAACCTTTTGAAAATGATCAACCCTATGACGGCAACTATATAGAAAATCAGTATATAGCAATGATAAACAGTTTAATAGATGAGTCGGTTAAAAGTGGTAAGACAGTTTATTTTACTTACATTCCTGCCTCTAACATTTTGCGGAACTATTCTATTGAACCTGTGATCGGGGCATACAAACTTACCCGGGAACCTACATTGACTAAAATTGACTATGAAGGATTCGATCTGGAAGATTATAAACATGTAAGTCACAATGATCCCTTCCTGGTTCGAACATTCAGTCATTTTTACGGTGAGCAGCATGTATCGCGAGGGGCCTATCTCGAACAAACCGGTAAAAAAAATGAGGCCCTTCAATATTACAGGAAAGGCCTCGATTTTTATTTTCAAAATGAACAGGTGAAACAATATGCCATTCAAAGAATCAGGATTTTATCATCTGAAAATCAGTAGAAAAACCTTCTCTATTACAGAAAAGTTTACGGTGCGAAAGCCGGTTTACCTGATCAGGAACCTGGTATTTTGATAATTACTTTTTGATTTAATTTCCATGAAATATATTCCGGGATTTAACTGACTGACATCAAGTTTATCGTTGTTAGCTGCAACATAACATTTTACGGTTTGTCCGCAGGCGTTTTTAATAACTGCATGATAAGGCCCCTGTTCTTTTTCTGTCATTTTAATTGTGATGTATTCCGATGCAGGATTGGGATAAACCTGTATGCAATTATCTGCCACTTTTGAATCAACCCCCGTGGTGGATGTTCCAAAGGCGATACAGAACGGGCCATTCAATATTCCCTGTGTGCTGAAGGTTTCTTTCACTACATTGGATTGTGTATCAAACACAGCTACCGATTGACTTGTATTGTTGGGAATCCAGAGATCTCCATTGGGTGCAAACGACATAATGCCTGAACCAAAATCCTTTTCAACATCCGTAACCGTTGTCATTTCCGGAACTGCCAAAACCCGTATGGTTCCATTGAGTTGGTTGGATCCGGTACTGGTCACATAGAGGTAGTTTCCATCCTGTGAGAGTATCAGATCGCCCGGGCTTCCGATCATACCTGATAGGGAAATTGTGTTTTCAACAGTCATGGATGTAATATCAATTACCCAAAGGGTAAGGGGTAAAGAGCTTTTAATGGCGTACAGCTTTGATTTATCGGCATTAAAAGCCATTTCTGCAGGAATATCAAAATTGCCAAATACAACCGAATCTGTAATAGATTGAGTTTCAAAGTCGAGTTTGTAAATACGTTCGGTGGATGAAGCAAACACTGTATTATTGTCATAATAAGCAATGTAGCTAATTATTTTGCCGGTATAAACAGTATCAGCGATCTCTAAGGATCCGGCATCAATCTTATAAACTGTAGTGCTGTTATGGTGAAAAATGAACTGATCATCATCTGATATTTCAAGATCCTGAACAGTGTATTGCACAGGTTTAGTGATAATGATTTCATCTGTAGCAGCATCAATTTTATACAGATTCAGTTCTGGCTGATAAAATATTGTTCCTCCGTAAATGAAAGAATGATCCGAGGAGGATTGTAACCACCTGAGCTGCGAGCTGAAACCATAAATCGTATTCTCAAGCGAATAAGTTTGAGCATTCAAAACGGGCAGGGTTTGGTTTCCGCCGATATAAGCTTTTTGGGCGGAAAGTGCGAATGCATTAAAAATGACTACCCATGTTAACATTGTTTTTAATACATGTAGATTTCGTGCCATATGTGTTGATTTTTATGATGACACAAAAATAAAAGGATGGTTTTTCAGATTTTCTAAGTTGATTACCGTAATTTTTGGAATAAAAAAAGAACCATTGTTGTAATGGTTCTTATTGCTTCTATTTCGTATCGAATCAGTGGAGTAAATGCACCACCAATCCACTGCGGAGTTTGGGTTCGAACCAGGTGGTTTTTGGTGGCATGATATTTCCGCTATCGGCTATATCAATCAATTGTTGCATTGAAACCGGATAAAGTGCAAATGCAACTTTCATTTCTCCGCTGTCAACTCTTTTTTTAAGTTCATCAAGTCCGCGAATACCTCCAACAAAATCGATCCTTTGCGAACGCCGAAGATCTTCAATACCTAAAATTGGCTCGAGTACCTGGTTGGTTAAAATGGTTACATCCAATACACCGATCGGATCTGTATCGTCATAGGTATTGTCTTTTGCTTTCAGCGAGTACCATTTTCCGCCAAGATACATGCTGAATTCATGCAGTTTGGCAGGTTTGTAGATTTCTGCACCTTTTTCTTCGACATTAAAACCATTTTCCAGCCTGGCGAGAAATTCCTCTTCAGATAATCCATTCAGATCTTTAACAACCCTGTTATAATCAATAATTGTCAATTGGTTATCGGGAAAATGAACTGCCAGGAAATAGTTGTATTCTTCATCGCCGGTATGGTTCGGATTGTTTTCGCGTTTTTCTTTCCCAACCAAAGCTGCTGCGGCCGTTCTGTGATGACCATCAGCCACATAGGTACTTGGAATTTTTTCAAACAAACCGATCAGATTCGAAATGGTATCTTTATCCCTGATCACCCAAAAATGATGCCCCACACCATCATCGGCTACAAAATCGTATTCAGGGATATTTTCCAGGATTACCTCTTTGATGATCTGGTCAATCTCTTCCACTGCGGGATAACTAAAAAATACCGGTTCCAGGTTGGCATTGTTAATCCTCACATGTTTCATCCGGTCCTCTTCTTTATCCGGTCGGGTTAACTCATGCTTTTTTATTACGTTGTTCAGGTAGTCATCAACTGATGCACTGGCTACCAATCCATACTGTGTTTTACCCCACATGGTTTGGCCGTAAATATAGAGACACTCGACATCATCCTGTTTTAACCATCCTTCTTTTCTGAAAAGCCCGAAATTTTCTTTTGCTTTTTCATATACCTCGTCAGCATGAACATCAATTTCCGCCGGTAGGTCTATTTCAGGTTTAATGATGTGAAGCAAAGAATAAGGGTTTCCTTTTGCTTCCTGCCGTGCTTCTTCTGAATTTAATACGTCATAAGGTCTGGAGGCCAGTTTTTCCACAATATCAACCGGCGGTCTTAACCCTTTAAAAGCTTTGATAATTGCCATGGTTAATTAAAATTAATAACGTTTTGATCCGTATAAATCGGCCGGGGCATAGTTATCGTCGAATTCCTCATACGAGTATTCATCTGCATCGTTATGCTTACCGCCGTTTTTACCTTTATAGCGCGGATTGGGTTTTTGTAATGAACCAATCAGAGCGCCGATCATTTTGGTCAACTCCATCAATTCATTTCTTGATTCATCCACCAGCACCTCCGTTAGCAGGTTCTGTTTTTCGGCAACAGATGTAAATACAACACATTCACGAACGGCACTTTTGGCCATCTTCAAATAATAGATAAATTGATTTTTGTTTCTTGAAGAACCTTCAGCGATATAAAATGCAATTGCATGTGCTGAGTTAATGAATTTTTTTGCCAGTTCACGACTATGGTTTTCAGGAAATAAACCTACAGTGTTGTATACCCAGTCAATGTAGTCGAGGGCCTTATGATAAACACGCAGATCTTCAAAGCGAAAGAAGGTACCATTTTGTTTCGGATCATTTTCCATAGTAAAATAAAATTTTAATTAATAACCTCTGTGATATGCTACAGGATTATGTTGAGAAATTGCCAACAGTAGTGTTCCCTGCAACTGTAAACCAATTAATTCACCTGAAAGGTGGTATCTCCTTTTTCAATAAAATTCTTTATCTGGATAGCTGCAGCAATACCAGCATTAATATTCGCTTCGGCTGTTTGAGCTCCCATTTTCTTTGGGGTAAAAAATGCCCTTGATTCGTATTTCTGCATGATATCTGTTGCGCAATCAGGCGCTATATCTGAAAGATATGAAAAATCTTCTCTGTTTTTGAACATTTCCATGAGGCCATCTTCATCAATCACCTCTTTACGGGCTGTATTTACTAAAGTTGCACCTTGTGGCATTCCCGACAGCAATTTATATCCCAGGCTTTTTGAGGTTTCTTTATTAGCAGGAATGTGCACCGAAATATACTGACAGGAAGCATAAAGTTCCTCAACACTTTGGAGGGCTTTTACTCCATGATCTTCGATTTTGTCATCTGCGATAAACGGATCAAAGGCGAAAACTTTCATTCCGAACCCTTTCGCAATTTTAGCAACCCGTTGTCCTACATTGCCAAAAGCATGTATTCCAAGGGTTTTTCCGTTAAGTTCCGTTCCGGATGAACCGTTAAATTTGTTACGTGCCTGAAATACCATCATGCCAATTGCAAGTTCCGCAACAGCGTCCGAGTTTTGACCCGGCGTGTTCATAACCACAATATTTTTTTCGGTTGCAGCAGCGAGATCAACATTGTCATATCCGGCACCGGCTCTGACAACTATTTTCAGGTTATTGCCGGCTTCGATCACTTCGCGGGTAACCTTGTCACTTCTGATGATCAAAGCATCCACATCCACAACGGCTTTCACGAGTTCATTCTGATCGGTATATTTCTCCAGCAATAATACTTCATATCCGGCATCGAGGCATACCTTCCTGATTCCTTCAACGGCCTCAGGTGCGAATGGCTTTACAGTAGCAATGAGTACTTTCGTCATTTGTTGTTTGATTTTATCAGTTGTTCGAATAATGTTTACCCATCAGGCTTTGTTCTTTTCAAATTCCTGCATTACATCAACCAGCGCTTGTACGCTTTCTTTAGGCAATGCATTATAAGTTGATGCCCTGAAGCCACCAACCGAGCGGTGTCCTTTTATTCCGATCATTCCACGAGAAGTGGCAAATTCGTAAAATTCGGCTTCAAGTTCCTTGTATTCTTCATTCATGATAAAACATATGTTCATCAATGAACGATCCTCAATTTCAACTGTTCCTTTAAAAAGTTTGTTCCGGTCAATCTCATCATACAGAATAGTTGCTTTTTCGATGTTCTTTTTCTCCATGGCTTCAATACCGCCATTATCCTTTAACCAGATAAGGGTTTGCAAAGCTGCGTATACAGGCAAACAAGGAGGTGTGTTGAACATTGATTCTTTTTCGATATGTGTTTTGTAGTTGAGCATGGTTGGTATGGGACGATCAACTTTTCCAAGAATCTCATCTTTTACAATTGCAAAGGTAACACCTGCAGGAGCAAGATTTTTTTGCGCTCCACCATATATCAATGCATATTTTGAAACATCCAGTGGTCTGCTGAAGATGTCGGACGACATATCTGCCACAAGGGGTACCGGACTGTCGATGTCTTTCCTGATTTCAGTACCATAAATGGTGTTATTGGTAGTGATGTGAAAATAGTCGGCATCGGCAGGAATGGTGTATCCTTTGGGGATATAGCTGAACAATTTATCTTCGGATGATCCAACAACTTCAACTTCACCAAAAAGTTTGGCTTCCTTAATGGCCTTTTTCGACCAGGCCCCAGTGTTTAAATATGCCGCCTTTTTATTCAACAGGTTGAAGGGTACCATTGCAAATTGTGTGCTGGCACCTCCCCCTACAAAAATTACCGAATACCCGGCAGGAATATGCAGCAACTCTTTGAATAACTCAGTAGCCTGACTCATAACTGCTACAAACTCTTTACTTCTGTGGGAAATCTCCATGACAGATAACCCTGTACCGGCAAAATCTCTTACAGCTTTTGCTGTGTTGTCGATCGTAAACTGCGGCAAAATGGATGGGCCTGCGTAAAAATTATGCTTTTTCATTTCAGTGACTCTTTTTTTAAGTATTAAATACTACGTTATTGTCCAGTTTCCTTGGATTTCAGGCAAAAGTATAATATTCTGTTAAATAAAAAACAAATATGAATATTATTTTTACGGTTTCAATTTATTGGTATTTATTCTAAATTATTGAATAAATACAGCAATCACATTTTCAATAACAAATCTACTTTAGATGATCACTCAGAAGAAAGTTTTAAACGCATTCAGTGAATTGGGTTCCTGTTTAAGAAAACTTGAAAACCCGGAAACAAATTCAGACAATTATAAAATTATTTTCCTGGAAAAACTGATACAGCAGGCATATTTAAAAAACCGCTGGTTTATCCCGCAGTTTTCGAGGGCTGCCCTGATCAATGCAGGCCATATGCTTACAAATCAGCAATTGATTACATGGATTGATTCAATTAAACATTTGGTTGATCCTGAAAAGAAGAAAAAAACAGTAGCCGTGATCAATGCAGGAAATGTGCCTGCTGTGGGTTTTGCTGATTTTGTCAATGTTGTTTGCTCGGGACATACATATTTGGGCAAATTATCTTCTGATGACCCGGTGCTGTTGCCGGGCATTGGAGAATTATTGCTGCAAATTGAACCGGAACTGAAAGGCTCATTTCGTTTTACGCAGGATAAGCTGGTCGATTTTGAGGCTGTAATCGCCACGGGAAGTGACAACACCTCCCGCTATTTTGAGTATTATTTTGGAAAATATCCAAACATAATCAGAAAAAACAGGAACGGCATTGCAGTATTAACCGGAAAAGAAACTGATGATCAGCTCTCGCTCCTTGCAAAAGATGTTTTTATGTATTTTGGTTTGGGCTGCAGGAGCGTCTCAAAGATTTTCGTTCCTCTGAATTTTGATTTTAGCAATATGATTGAAGCTTTTCAAAATTTTTCCTGGATTGATGAAAATCACAAATACAAAAACAATTACGATTATTACAAAGCCATTTTTATGGTGAACGGTGATTCATTTTTCGATACTGGTTTTCTGCTGCTGAAAGAGGAGGGAAGTTATGCTTCTCCGCTGTCGGTTCTCTATTTCGAAAAATACAATGATCTAGATAAACTCAAAAAAAGGTTGGATGCAGATGTCTCGTCTATTCAATGTAAGATTGGTTCTACTGAAATATCGGACGATTTTATTCCGTGGGGGCAATCGCAGGTGCCGGAATTGACAGACTATGCCGATGGAGTGAATACCATGGAGTTCCTGCTTAGCCTATAAATATTATTTGATCTTCTTAAACCTGATCGTGAATGAATTGGTTTTATCGTTGTTTTTCCCACTCACCGTAACTATAAGTAAATCGCTGCCTTCCAGATCGTAGGTTATGCGATTGGGGAAATCATGAGCTGGATTCTCAAACACTACCTTGTGGCGATTAAGCAATGTAAGTTCGAAGATAACTGGTAAACCATCGTTTTGGTCGGCAACAGTTGCTTCGTAAACCGGTTTTCCGTTCGGATGGTTGAAAACCCGCAGTTTCTCAGTGTAAAGGGTATCATTTTCCCTGATTTGGTAACCTGCACCGGAAAACTGATCATTCGTGAAATTCCAGCTTTCGAAAGACGTACTGTTTTCAGCCTGCCAGTTTCCTTCAATCTTTGTAAAAAACGCTTTCAGGCCATCCCATTCTGTGCGGGTCGGGTGGGGTTGTGCCCACAACATGATTTGGGAGAGTGACAATATAATCATCAATATCAGTTTCCTCACGCTGCAAATTTTAGTTGGGTATTTTATTGATCAACGCCCAGAAAACACCGAGGTGGTTAACTGCCGTTTGAAATTCGGCAAAATCGATTGGCTTCACCACGTAGGCATTCACACCCGAGCTGTAGCTCTCAATAATATCTTTATCAAGACTGGATGAAGTAAGCATTACCACCGGAATATTTTTAAGTTCAGGATTCTCCTTGATGTTTTTCAAAACCTGTAATCCATCCATCCTGGGCATTTTGATATCGAGCATCACCACGATCGGGTTTTCGCGTTTTCTGCTTTCATATTTCCCCCTGTATAGCAGATAGTCCATCGCTTCAACACCATCGCGAACAACATCTACCCGGTTGGCAAGGTTTGCATCCTTCAACGCATTGAGTGTAAGTTCAACATCGTTGTCGTTGTCCTCTGCAAGCAAAATTCTCGGAATTTCATTCATATTCATTCAATTTGAAAGTTAATCTATATTAAAGATGCATATCATTCAGTAATTTGTGGAAGTGTGACGAAAAAAGCTGCACCATTATCAATTTCGGATTCGGCGCGTATTTTGCCTCCATGGCTTTGGATTACCCGCTTTACGTTGGCCAGTCCGATACCGGTTCCGGGAAACTCGTGGAGGCTGTGTAACCGTTCAAAAACACCAAAGATCTTATGTGCATAATTCATGTCGAAACCAACGCCGTTGTCCCTGATCATGATCTCTACCCATCCATTTTCCTGTTCGGATGCTGAAATTTCGATGATGGTGGTTTCTATTTTTGAAGTAAATTTTAACGCATTGGAAAGCAGGTTGTCGAAAGCAATTTTAAGCAATTCCGGATCTCCGCGCAGCCATGGCAGTTCTTCAATATTCCATTCTATTTTTCTCTCTTTCAGATCGGGTTCATAGGTTGAAATGATGTCTTTTACAAGTTCACTCAGATCAACAGAAGTGATCTTCAGCTTTTTTCGCCCCAATCTGGAGAAAGTCAGCAGGTCATCTATCAGATTGTGCATTCGCGAGGAGGCAAGGTGAATCTTTTTGAAATATTCCATCGCCTCATCAGGGTTTGTTTTGAGTTTGTTTTCAAGTAACTGGGTGAATCCATCAATGTGGCGCAGCGGTGCTCTGAGATCGTGTGAAACAGAATAGGCAAAGGCTTCCAGATCGTTGTTGGCAGCCTCGAGTTGTTGGTTTGTCCTGATGATTTCTTCACGCGCTTCGTTTACGTCTTCAAGCAGAAAAGTAAGGGCTTTTTGCGAGGCTTTTAGTTTTGACGCTTGTTCATTTAGCTCTTTTAATCGCACCTCTACTTCATTCTCCAGTTTAATCTGAATATCTTTTTCAAGCTGCTCTGCTTTTTTCCTGTCGGAAATATCTGTTGAAATAATGATGGTTTGTTCAACTATATTATTGCTGCTTTTAACCGGCACTGCATGACAAGAGTATGTTCTGTTCCCGATTTCTATTTCGAAACGGACATAATTGTTGTTTTTTACATCGGCCAGATAATCATCGATCAAACTACTGATGTGGGCAGGAAAAAGTTCACTGTACGATTTTCCAATAATATCTTTCTTCGCAAGTGTGACATTTTCGAGCCCTTTGCCTTCTGCAAAAACAAAAATACCATTTGTGTTCATCACGAAAATAATACCGTTAGGATAGTTTTCGGCGATGGCTCTGTATCTCGCTTCGACTTCTCTTCTGGCCCGTTCCACCTCATTTCGTTCGGTCAGGTTCCGGAAAATAATTTGCAAAGCTTGTTTATTGATATAAGAAACTTTTGAAACATGAATTTCTGCCGGCAATTCGGATTTGTCTAATCGTTTCAGGTTAATTTCAAATGGAGGATTTGATTGACCTGCAGAAGTTTTATCAAAGAATTTAAGAATGCCTTCAACATCATCCTGGTCAATAAACTCATTGAGCTGAAGACTGTTAAATTCCGATTTTGATTTTCCGCCAAGCATCGAAAGTCCTGACTCATTGATAAAGACAATTTTATTATCAACAGAAATGAGGATACCGTCAGGGGCGTTTTCAACCAGCAACCGGTATCGCTTTTCACTATCGATAAGGGCTTGCTCGGCTCTCTTTCGTTTATTGATGTCGATGTGAACCCCGATGGCTCTAACAGGTTTATGATCCTTATCCCGGTCGATTATTTTTCCCCAGTTAAAAATCCATTTGTAATCACCTGATTTGGTTTTTAATCGTTGTTCAACTGAAAAAATTTCCTTTCGCCCCGATTCGTGTTCCTCCATTTCCTGAAATGTAGCCTCTTTATCGTCTTCGTGGACAATGGAAAGCCAGCCCTCCCGTTCGATTGCAATATCGCCTGGATCGTATCCCAACATTTTAAACCAATGGTCGTTTCTAACTACCTTGTTATTAACAAAATCCTGATCCCAAACTCCAATCCCCAGGCTTTCGGTTACCAGTGTCAGGATGGTTTGACTTTCTTGCAGTGCCTGCTCTTTCTCAATCCGTTCTGTTATATCCCGCGACACACCGATAGCATACAAAAAGGATCCCTCTTCATCATAAATAGGTGTAATTTTTACCTCAACGCTTATTTTCTTCCCGTTTTTTTTCGGCTGCTCATAAGTCATGGTATAAGGAATAACGGCCCCATTATCTGCATCCCTTTTACTGAACAATGTTCTGAACTTATCTCTAAGCAAATCCAATAGTCCATCCGGTATATACTTCAGGTAATTTTTATTCATCATGTCTTCGGTTGAGAATCCAAGCATTTTTTCTCCCGAAGGGCTGATATATATTACATTTTCGGATTTGTCGATCATCCAGACAATGTCTGATATATTGGCCAGGATGGCATTGGTGCGAACTTCGTTCAGGGTAAGTTTACGTTCAGTTTCTTTTTCATGCGTAATATCACGAACCACGCCCAAAACTGTGTTTCTTTTTTTGTCGAATTGAGCAGTTGAATGAATGTCACGGATCTGGTTATTATCAGGTCTTTTTATCTGGAATTCGACATTGTAAGGTTTATTTTCTTGAATCAGTTCGTTTAGAGCTTTATCTAGTTTTGGACGAAATTTTTCGAGGGGGATTCGTTTAACACTTTCACTGTCAAAGGCTTTATCTTCAAGTCCATAAATCTTCCTTGCGCCAAAGGAGGTTTTAATTTCCCGGGTATTCAGGTTGAGTTCCCAGTGCCCGAACCTGGCGATTTCCTCTGCCCGGTTGTGCCGCTTTACAAAATCATCGTAAAATCGCTTTTCTTCATCCTGCAGAAAAATAAGTCTCATAATGATCGATGCAACCCCATTTTCATCATGAACAGGGATAAAACAAATGTTAACAGGCTTGCGTCCGGTTTGTTGGAGTAATCCGGTAAAAGATTGCTGTTTGCCTTGGGAAGCCTGCTGAATGCATGTGGTGATTTCCTGAAGTTCGTATCCTGAAAATACACGGTCGAGTGGAATGTTCGAATCTTTTTCTGTTGTAAGGCTAAAGGTGTCGCTAAATGATTTGTTAAAGGATTTGATAACCATTTTTTCCAATTGAATAAAAGCTTCGGGGAAATGGCAATAATCCTTTAAAAGATTAAAGGCAGAGAGGTTATCCAATGAATTTTCCTTGTTTTTTTTCATAATTCATCAACTATTTTTCGCCTTTAAATTGCTGTTTCAGCCTGACAATTTCGTTTTTAAGTTCATTAATTCTAAATTCCCGTCCGATAAAAAGTTGATTAAAATGTTCGAGCTCGTCATTTTTTTCTTCAAGTTCTTTGTTTTTTATCTCCAGTTCATGGGTTCGTTCTTCTACAAGATTCTCAAGGTTTTCGCGATATTTTAACAACTCAACTTCTGCCTGTTTGCGCTCCGTTACATCACGGGCAAGGGCATATACATATCCTTCTTCTTTTACGGGATGCATAACCCAGTTGAGCCATTTATTGTTTCCGACAGCGCATAAAAAACGAGTTTCAAAATTAATGACATCAACTTCATTTTCGATTTTATTTTCCAAAAACCGGGTTATTTCATCTTTTTCCTCCGGCGGAATAAAATCTACAAGGCGTTTATCAAGAATTTCCTGTTCGGCAAATCCCAAAAGCTTTGAAAAGGCAGGATTGATCCTTTTGAATTGCAGGTTATCCATATTTACAATGCAGATTAATTCGCTGGAAAGTGTAAAAATATTGGACAGGTCTTTTTGGGCTTTTTTCCTGTCGTCGATATCTCTGATGGTAACAAAAAAAATCTCCTGATCTTCCAAATATCCGTGATTGACATTAACATCCACCCAAAAATCATGACCGTCTTTGTGTTTCACTTTCCATTCCATTATGAGCGGTTGTTTATTTCTCGTACTATTTAAAATTTCATGTGCATACGTTTCATTATAAACCGACGACTCAGCGGTTAAGTCAGCGATACCCGATTTCAGTATTTCCTCGCGGTTATAACCAAATAAACTGCAGGTTTTGTTATTGATGTCGATAAACCTTTTTGATTCGGCATCAACAATAAAAATAGCCTCATTCACAGAGTTATAAATATGGGAAAGGTAATTTTTGTTGTTGGTAAGTTCCTCTCTTTTCCTGTAGTATCTCATTGCGAGAAAGTAGATAAAAAGTCCTGAAATCCCGACAAAAAACCATCCTTTCGCCGTTTGATAGCTGGTTATCAATTGCGGATCTTCAGTTAAGTTCAGGAAAAATTTGTCTGAAAGAATGATCCATAAGAAACCCATTAAACAGTAAACTGCGGTGACAAAAAGAGCTTTCTTAATATGTTTTCTCTCAATCATTTCAAGTGGGTTCAGATTCGTTCTGTATTTAAGGTTTTCTGCTGTAGTCGTTCAGTTCTTTTTTCAGATGTTCAATCTGTGTTTTCAGTTCTTTAATTCTGAATTCCCGTCCTACAAAAAGATTATTCATCCGTTCCAGTTGTGCATTTGATTCTTCCAGTTCTGCGGTCCTTTCTTTTACCAGTTCCTCAAGATGCTCTCGGTACTTTTTAATCTCCATTTCGGCTTCTTTATGATCGGTAATGTCCTGAAAAGAGCCGATCACCCTCGTGATCTTTTGTCCCTTATAAACAGGATGCCCGATGGTCCTGATCCATTTCTTATTTCCAGGCTTTGTATGTAGAATTAATTCAAGATCGTACGGAGTGCCGTTCTGAATCAGATCATTAAGCGCCTTTTCAATTTTTTCCCTCGATTGGTCTTTGTAAAAAGAGATTCCCTTTTCGACGCTGGTTGGTTCAGCTGGATCAACTTCGTGAATTCGGGCAACTTCATCGGTCCAGGTACCTTCGCCGGACTCAGCATCAAATTCCCAGCCACCTACTTTAGCCAGTTTACCCGTTTCCCTGAGAATCAGATTGATCTTTCGGAGTTCGTTTTCAGTCTCCTTACTTTTGTTAATGTTCCTGAGCACCACATAAAGTTTGTATTTACCCTTATCTAAAATTTTGGTAAGGCTGATGTTAAACCAAATGTGATCTCCTTTTTTGTTTTGATGAACCCATTCAAAATGTTTGAATCCCTTATTATAGGCCTCTTTTACAATCGATCTGGCTTTTTGGTCGGATGGCATTCCATCAGGCTGAAATTCAGGTGAAATATCCAGCGGAGTGAGTCCGACCATTTCATCTTCCGATTCAAATCCAAAAACCTCTGCTGCAGATTTATTGGCCTCAATAAAGGTGAGGTTTTCCATAACCAAATTGGCATCCGCTGATTTCTGGAACAGCATTCTGTATTTGTTTTCACTTTCTGTAAGCTCGTCAAATGCTCTTTTTTTGTTTGTATTGTTTCTGAGAGCACCCACTATATAAGAGACCTTGCCCGAGCTATCCTTTTTTGGAGATTCA
>JAGQVF010000234.1 GCA_020438135.1 Bacteroidales bacterium
TACGTAATATACTCCTTCCGGCAAATGCCTAATTGAAAAAGTATTTCCATTTTCACTACTGATTACGGAAATCACTGTTTCACCAGTTGATGAGTAAAATTCGTATAAGAAACGATTTCCGGTTTCATTTCCATCCAAATCAATTGTAACCCGATCTTTCGCCGGATTGGGGTAGAGAAAAATTTCAATCTGATCGGTTGCATTGTGTTCCCCAGCCGTATTTATATCCGTAACTGATAGATGGATTGCTTTTGTGTAAAGCGTGAGCTGTGTGGCCAGTGTGTTGGTCACTTCACAATGGTAGATTCCGGCATCTTCAAAAGTAATTTCTGAAATTGTATACTGGCTTTCGGTCGCACCGTCAATGGGTTCTTCTCCCCTGAACCACTGGTATTCGTTATGTTCTCCTCCGGTAGCAATTTCCATCGTATAGGCTGAATTTAAAACAACTGTGGTATCAATTGATTTTCCGATACTGTCTTGTCCATAATATAAAAATCCGGGAAGGTAAAAAATCGGTTCAATATCCTCAAACGTAAGTGAATTATACATCAGAGCCAACGTAGATAAAGGGATTTGAAGCAAATTGGGTGGAAGTGAATCGATGTTATTACCATAACCATTCAGGTAGGTTAGGTTGCTGCAGTTTGTAATTTCTCCGGGAATAAACGTAATATTGTTATTAAAAAACTGAAAGTTCTCAAGATTCGTCAAATTGCCTATTAGCGGAGAAATGGAATCGATGCCGTTGACAGCAAAATTCAGAAATTTCAACCCAGATAATCCGTAAACTTCATTCGGGATGTTATTGATCTGGTTTCCACCAAGGATAAGCATTTCAAGGTTGTCCAAAAATTGGACCTCCGTCGGTATTTCAGTAAGGTTATTTACATTCAGTTGCAATCGCGTAAGATTGATTAGGTTTCCAATAGATGGAGGAAGGCTCTGAATTGCATTCAACGACAGGTCGATCTCCTTCAATGATGTCATATTTCCTATTGATTCCGGGATATTTGTGATCAGCGCATCACTGCCAAGCAGATACTCCAGACCGGTCATTCCTCCCATTTCCTCAGGTAAAATACTGATTTGCGTTGAGTTAATATTTAAATATTTCAAAGATGATAAATTTCCAATACCTGAAGGCAAAGCTGTCAGCGGATTACCGTTAACAGCGAGGGTATCCAGGGTTGTTAAGTTACCCATTTCATCAGGAATATAATTTACCTGATTTTGCGAGAGAATCAGTTGCGATAAACTATCCAGGTCTGCGATCTCAGCAGGAATACTTCCCTGCAGGTTATTGTAATCAAGTTTGATTTTTACAACACGGTTGTTTCTCACCTCAATGCCAAACCAATATTCGACAGGCAAAACATCCTCCAGCCAATAATCGGCATGATACCAGTTGCTACCGTTGGTACTGTTATAAAGTGCCACCAACGCAAGTGAATCCTGCTGAACAACTTGTGAATAACCAAAACAGGAAATAAAAATAACTGTGGAAAGAAATAACCTCTTCATGACTTGTTTTTGTTTGATCAACAAATATAAGTCAAATACTGAATATTCCAATTAGAAATAAGAAATTGAATTTGAAAAAATCTATCTTTAAATCCTGCAAATAATAGGATTACCTGTGAAGATTTTATTTTAGCATCAACCGGTAGATATCTTTTCTCCGGTCTTTCAGATTTCTTACGCTACCAAAGTTATGAAGTTCTTTTAGCAGATCGAGGTCGACATCCACGATAAGCGTCATTTCAGTATTGGGCGTGGCTTCTGCTTTAACACCGTTGGTCGGAAATGGAAAATCTGCCGGTGTAAACACTGCCGACTGGGCAAACTGAATATCCATGTTATTCACTTTGGGCAGGTTTCCTACCGATCCGGCAATCGCAACATAACATTCATTTTCGATGGCGCGGGCCTGAGCACAACTGCGTACACGCGAATAACCGTTTTGCGTATCGGTAAGGAACGGAACGAAAAGTATCTGCATCCCCTGATCGGCTAATATTCGCGACATTTCAGGGAACTCAACATCGTAGCAGATCAGCACACCGATCTTGCCGGCATCCGTATCGAAGGTTTTCACCACATCGCCACCCGACATACCCCAGTAAAAAACCTCATTGGGCGTGATGTGCATTTTTTCGTACTCTTCAACCGTACCGTTGCGGCGGCATAAAAACCCCATGTTGTAAAGTTTTCCATCTTTAACATATGGCATGCTGCCCGTAACAATATTAATGTTGTATGAAACAGCGAACTCCATGAATTTATCCCTGAGCGGCATGGTGAAGTTAGCCAGCTCACGGATTGCCTCTGCTTCGGTCATGTGGTTGAAGTCGGCCATCAGCGGCGCATTGAACAATTCCGGAAACAAAACAAAATCGCTTTTATACCCCGAAACGGCATCAATAAAAAATTCGATCTGCTCAAAAAGCTGTTCCTTATTTGCAAAATGCCGCATCTGCCATTGCACCAACCCCAGCCTGATCACCGTTTTCGGCACATTGATGATCTTTTGTGATTTGGTGTAATAGATGTTGTTCCACTCAAGCAATGAGGCATACTCCATCGATTCTTCATCGCCCGGCATATACCCTTTCAGAATTTTCTTTACGTGAAAATCATTCGAGAGCTGAAAAGAAAGTACCGGGTCGAAAATCTCCTTCATCCGGACCTTTTCGATGTATTCGCGGGGTTTGAGGTTTTCGGCATGCAGCCGGTAGTTTGGGATCCTTCCGCCGGCAATGATCGATTTCAGGTTGAGGTTTTCGCAAATTTCCTTTCTTACTTCGTACATCCGACGTCCCAGGCGCATTCCCCTGAACTCAGGGTGGATAAAAACTTCGATACCATACAAAACATCTCCATCAGGATCGTGGGTTTCGAAAGTAAAATTGCCGGTGATCTCGCGGTATGTATGGTCGTCGCCGAAATCTTCATAATTAACGATGATTGACAATGCGCTGCCCACAATTTTATTGTTCACCAGCACACATACCTGCCCCTCCGGAAATTTTTCGAGCAACGACTGAATGTGATGTTCACGCCAATAGGCGCCTTCCCAGTTTTTATATGCTTCGATCATCGATTTTTTCAAATCGGGATAATCGGTCGTTTTTAAGTTCCTGACTTCAATTTTTTGCATTGTATTTTCTTTGTAAAAATTAACCTGTTGAAATCTGTCTTGTTCAAAACCTTCTTATCTGAGCACGATTTCATCGGTAAAAATCCACGCCCGGTTTCCTTCATAAGGATGCCATGAGGGAAGCTTACCGGGATTTTCAGCCATTATGCGGATGACAGAACCTGAAATTCCATCAAAAGTTGTGTTGTAATCTTCGATCAACGTTCCGGCGACTTCGGGCATGGTTTCGGGCGTGATCAAAGTATCGGCCTGTTTCTGCAGATCTGCATCAAAGATTTCAACATGGATTTTTTCAGGTAACAATATCCATGATCCGACATTTTGAAGAAATGAAAACGAAATTTCATGTATCTCAACCGGTTGTTCCAAATCGAGGCTAAACACCATATCCTCTTCCTGAAAGCCCAGCCAATAGCCATCCCGAAATTCGGAAGTTCCCTTGATCCCGTCAGTCAGCGATAAAACTCCTTTGGCATTATAGTTTCGCTGAGGTTCATACTTCAGTGAGCCGATTTTTCCGATTGCCATGTGAAATTCAATCTCTTTCACCGAAGGACGTTCTTTCACAGAATCGTCAGCAAAAATAGCCGCTTGAACCACCACCGAAGAATCGATTGTGATGGGATGTTCATATACCTGATAATCGGTCATTAATGACTGACCACTAAGGTTATACCGGATTTCAGGATTGAGTTGTTCGGTTTCAAGCGCAATCCTGTACTTGCCATCCACCCATGAAGGTTGAATATCCACTTTGAAGGAACCTTGTGAATAATTCAGTTTCAATTTGTCAAATCGTTTAAATTGGTTTTGCAATCGTGTCAGAAATTCGGTCCAATCACGCTTCTCAATCGGGCTCCAAACCACCTCCGCCAGAGCAGTCATCCTGGGCAGCACCATGTATTCGGCGTGTTCTGGTGTAGCCACATATTCAGTCCACAAATTTCCCTGTGCGCCTACAATGTGCTCAGCCTGGCTGGTATTTAATTCGGAAGGGACAGGCTCAAAAGAATAAACCTCTTTCAAAGTAGTTAACCCACCAATTGCTTCCGGTTCGAAATCGGGATCTGCCTGGTAATAATCGAAGTAACAATAGGAAGTCGGGCACATGACCACATCATGACCTGTCTCAGCCGCTTTTATTCCACCCTCAAAACCGCGCCACGACATCACTGTTGCCTCCGGTGCCAAACCACCATCAATGATCTCATCCCAACCAATCAGCTTTTTACCGTTTTCATTCAGGTATTTTTCAACCCTTTTGATAAACCAGCTCTGCAATTCATCTTCATTGGCCAATCCTTCGTCTTTCATCCTTTTCTGGCAAAGCGGGCAGGCTTTCCAGCGGTCTTTGGTCGCCTCATCTCCGCCAATATGCACATATTCCGAAGGAAATAAATCTATTACTTCAGTTAGAACATTTTCAATAAAGTCAAACGTTTCTTCTTTTCCGGCACAAAAGATATCAATGTTTGGCCAGTAGTTTCCGGGCTGAACATAAAGCTGCTCACCGGTGCATGATAATTCAGGATAGGCAGCAAAAACCTCACTCGTATGCCCCGGCATTTCGATTTCGGGAATCACTTCCACATGCCTTACTGCAGCATATTTAACCACCTCTTTGATCTCATCCTGTGTATAAAAACCGCCATAAGTGGCTTTTTCATTGGGTTGAGGGGAAGAAGCGTCCTTCCATGATTCATGTTCGCGATCAACACGCCAGGCAGCCACTTCCGTCAGTTTTGGATATTTTTTTATTTCAATCCGCCATCCGTTGTCGTCGGTCAGATGCCAATGAAATCTATTCATTTTATGCATGGCGATAAGATCGATATACTTTTTGATAAACGTTACCGGGAAAAAATGCCGTGATACATCGAGGTGCATGCCCCGCCATTCGAACCTCGGATGATCTGAAATGGAACAGGCGGGAATCTTTATTTCGCTTTGGTCGGCAAACCTGACATACACTTCGGGCGGGAAAAGTTGCAATAAAGTTTGTATGCCATAAAACACGCCTGCCTTGTGTGAAGCCCGAATCACAATTTTTTTCGAACTGACATCGAGGTCGTAAGCCTCATTGCCTGTTCCAAAGCCTTTTTCGCCTTTTAATATAATGACATTGCTGCGTTGTTCATCCTTGATAATCGGAAGGGCAAAGCCGGTTGATTCGTTTAAAATTTCGGTCAAATAGTCCGCTTCCGAAGATAGGTCCACATCACCCTCCAACCAGATCTTTGTTTCCTTATCTATCTTAAAAAAATCACTGTGCACCTCATAAGAAACAGGCTGTGGAATTATTTTCAGGGGTTCAGGTTGATCCTGATTGCTATCACATGAAATTAATATCACTAAAGAAAGCAGAAAAAGAATCTTGCGCATAGTTCGGAATTTTAGAATACAAATGTAAAAGTTAAAGAAATATAAACAGGAGACAAAAAATGAACAGGTAAATGTTCGAAACGTTTGATTATAAAAGGATAACAATGAAAAATTTAAATAAAATATTCATATTAACTTTGATGCCACTCATGTTATTTTCATGCAAAGTTACTGAAGATCAGCTTCAACAACAGGATGTTGTGAAAAATGTAGATCCCGAAAGATATGCGGGTACATGGTACGAAATAGCCCGGTTTCCGAATTCATTCGAAAAAGACCTGGCAGGGGTTACCGCGACTTACACTTTGCGGGATAACGGAAAGATCGGGGTATTAAACCAGGGATACAAAGGTTCATTAGACGGCAAACTGAAAAAAGCCAAAGGTTTTGCAAAGATTCCATATCCGGAATGGGGTGGCTATTTACAGGTTTACTTTTTCTGGCCGTTTGGTGCCGACTACCTGATCCTGGAGCTCGACAGAGAGAACTATCAATATGCCCTCATTGGCAATGAATCTAAAAAGTATATGTGGATATTAAGCCGTACTCCTGTGATGAAACCGGAGATTTACGACATGCTGGTAAAAAAAGCCATTGAGAGGGGATATGATGTTGACAAGCTTTACAAGACTCCACAAAAGGAGCAATAATGATCAGAACAAAAAAGCCTCCCCTATGGTAGAGAAGGCCTTTTGTTTTCCGTCGGGGTAGCAGGATTCGAACCT
>JAGQVF010000235.1 GCA_020438135.1 Bacteroidales bacterium
AAACCGGTAAGGATCCTCGACCTGGCTAATCGTATGATCCGGCTTTCAGGGCTGGAAGTGGACAAGGATATTCAAATTAAATTTACAGGACTTCGTCCGGGAGAAAAGCTCTATGAGGAGTTGCTGAATGATAAGGAAAATACCCTTCCTACGCATCACCCTCAAATCATGATTGCCAAAGTAATCGCTAACGATTTTACGAAAATATCCACTCTGATTTCCGAATTAATTGAGCTCTACGATGCTGCCGACAATACAGCAATAGTCAGAAAGATGAAATCCATTGTGCCTGAGTTTAAGAGCCGCAATTCGGTTTTTGAATCCCTCGATCCATCATGAAAGTACAGGATAAATTTCAAACCGGCAATGTTACGCTTATCAGTCTAACGCACTTATTGCATGATGTTTTTTCTTCATTTCTCGCACCCTTGCGGCCCCTGTTGATCGAAAAGTTCGGGTTAACGCTTGCTATGGCTTCACTTTGGGACCTGATCCAGCGGGTTCCGTGGTTTCTGAATCCATTTATCGGCATAATCGCTGAAAAGACCGCAGCCCGCTATTTTGTGATTGTTACACCTGCCATCACTGCTGTTTCGATGTCGTTACTGGGGGTGGCACCCGGGTTTGTGATCATCTCGATCCTGTTGTTTGTAATGGGCATCAGTAGTGCCTTTTTTCATGTGCCTTCGCCTGTGATGGTGAAAAAACTTTCGGGAAAATTCACAGGCAGGGGAATGAGTTTTTACATGTTTGGAGGAGAAATGGCCCGGACACTTGGCCCGCTGGTTATTACCGGGGCAGTCACATTTTGGGGACTGGAAGGGACCTGGAAACTGATCCCTTTCGGTTTGATTGCTACCGGGATTTTATACTTTCGTTTAAAAAATGTAAAGATCACCGAACATATTCAATCCAAACAAAACCAACGCGGATTTTGGAGTACATTTAAAAAACTGCTTCCGTTTTTTGGAATTCTGATTGGGATCACCTTTTTCAGGGCGATCATGAAATCGGGATTGACCGCTTTTTTGCCTACCTATTATTTCAACGAAAAAGGGGAGACACTGTGGTTTGCCAATTCGGCGCTGGCTCTTTTTCAACTTGCAGGAGCCATTGGTACCATTGCCTCAGGTACGATTAGTGATAGGATCGGCCGTAAAACGGCCTTGCTGATCATCGCCTGCATCACTCCGGTGCTGATGTTTTTATTTATTTCTGCAGACGGGTATCTCGCCTTTCTATTCCTTGTTTTACTTGGGTTCTTTATTTTCGCTCCCGGACCGGTTTTACTTGCCCTGGTTCAGGATCGTGAAAAAGATAAGCCGGTATTTGCGAATAGTGTTTACATGACAATCAGTTTTGTAACGGCATCTATATCAGTCGTTTTTGCAGGCATCCTGGGCGATATGATGAGCCTGGAAAGTACCTATAAACTTTCTGCATTTCTTGCCATTGGTGCCATTCCTTTTGTTTTGATGCTGAAGGTGAAGAAATAATCTGATTTGGCAGCTTTATATTTCTGTTAATAATACTGATTGTTTACTTATTATCCATTTTAACATTCTGATCTTTTCATATTCATATTAAATGGGCAAATTATTTGTAATTCGGAAAAAAAATAAAGCCTTTACTAGTTGCAAATCAAATGAATATAATAAATTGTGAAAAATATAGGCAAAAATGCTTAAAATAACAGGCAAAAATGCCTACCTTTGTGGAAAGTTGAAAAAATGGCAAAAGCAATAAAATATGAAGTCGCTGAATTTGATGAAATTCCTAACACAGTTGCTGAAAGTGAAGTGCTTTACCTACTTCAAACCAAATCTGTTGACTGGTCGGTTATCAATCAATTAAAGCAATATGCATCAAGGCAGGATGAAGTGGTTTCGAACTGGTTAAATATCAGTGTGCGCACTCTGCGTAACTATAAAACCCATGCCACCCGCATCAAAGAAAACCTTAAGGAACATATCATTATGCTATTCGCCCTTTTTAAACATGGTACCGATGTGTTTGGCACTACCGATGCTTTTAATGCCTGGCTGAACAAAGAAAATTTTCATTTTGATGGGAAATCTCCATCAGTTTTCCTCAATACGATCACCGGTATTCGTTTTGTCGACAGGCGGTTAACAGCCATGGAATTCGGTGATAATGTTTAATCATGGACATATTTAGAATTGTCAGGGCAAAATATGCAAGTAATCTGATGGCTTCGGGTACAGCAAACAGGTGGAATAAGGAGGGGGATTTTGTGATTTATGCAGGTGCAACACGTTCCCTTTCTACTCTTGAGCTGGTGGTGCATCGAAGTTCTATTAATCCTGCGTTAAGCTATAAAATGATGGTAATTTCCGTTTCTGCAGAATCTGATCAAATCATTCAGATCACAAAGGAAAAGTTGCCTGCAAACTGGAGATCAATTCATGGTTATACTAAACTTCAGCAAACCGGAAATGACTGGTATTCGTGCAATCGATCACTGTTGCTTCAGGTACCCTCAGCCGTTATCCCTCAGGAGTTTAACTTTATCATCAATACCAAACATCCCGAATTTCAGGATCGTGTGGCTATTTCTGCGATAGAAGACTATTTCTGGGATTCGCGGTTGATTGAAAACCTGTAGTTTTTCAGGTATAATTTATAGCTTTCGATTCAATTTATAAATTCAATCCTTCTCATTTGAACTTCTCTAACTTCTCTTCTTCTGCGATTCGGCGCATCAATGTTTTCAGGATTGCATCGAGTTTTGAGTTTTCGCTGTAATCGGCTGGTGCAATAAAATCTGCCCTGTGATCTGCAATCAATTTTTCACAGATCTCTTTGGGAGTAGGTTTACCGGGACGCGATTTGTTTTCAGGGTTGTAGGCGGCAATAGCTGTTCCACCCTGGTATTTGATCATTTTCATGGCCGGGACATCTGTTTCGCCATCACCAATGTAAATCATATTTGAAAACGGAACAGGTCGCTCATCATAAGGGATAAAGCGATTGATCTGGGAATTGTCGAATGAATTATTGATACCCTTGTTGATGCGAAACAGGTATTGTGTTTTGGTGGTATAGTTGATGGCCAATGCCGGCCAGATTGCTACATCATTGGCATCGAAAATATAGCCCGATGCAAAGATGTTCTTAAAATATTTGGCGATTGAAGTTCCATAAACGATGTCGCGAACACCTGAAGAAATGATATAATGTTCAACATTGATGCTGAGGGAAGCACCAAAAGTATTAATGCGTTCGAACCAGCTTTCAACACCTTTAAAAAATTGAATTTCATTGCCAAGTTCCATAAAAGCTTTTCGGGTGATGGGTATGTTTTTTTCGGCTGCTTTTTTCAGCATCAATTGCATGTATGTGAGAATTTCATCAGCATCATTATCACTGGCGATGCGGTTGGCTTCTTCCCAAAAGGCTGATTTGTCAATTCCAAGTTTGGGGATGAAAGAGTGTTCCTGCATGTTGCCCGGTGCGAGGGTTCCGTCAAAATCGTAAGCTATGGCTATGGTTGATTTCATTTTTTGATTTTTGATTGACTAAAATGACTGGATTTACTGTAATTAGGGTTAGTTTTTTGGGAAACTTTAAGTAGTTGTTTGATTTTTTCAATTCTTTTTTCCTGAATGTATGTTGCAGAGGATTAGGACAATTCAAAAATTCAAATCAATGCATTTTAATCGGTTTCTCCCAGAATTCGATCATACAGTCTGAGATTTTCTTCATCAAAACAAACAAAAACAACCCTTTCTATCAAATCATTTTCGGAAAGAAATTTACGAACTTCATGAACAGCTATTTTTGCTGCTTTTTCTTTTGGGAAACGATAAACGCCAGTGCTTATATTGGGGAAAGCTATCGATTTACAATTGTTTTCCATGGTGAGGCTAAGACTGTTTCGGTAACAGGAAGCAAGTAGTTCAGGCTCGTTGTTGAGGCCGCCGTGCCATACCGGACCCACTGTATGGATTACAAACTGAGCAGAAAGATTATAACCTTTGGTGATTTTTGCTTCGCCGGTTTCGCAGCCGTTGAGGGCTTTGCATTCTTCAAGCAATCCGGGACCGGCTGCCCGATGAATTGCGCCATCCACGCCACCTCCGCCCAATAAAGAACGGTTAGCCGCATTTACAATGGCGTCTGTTTCTATTTTTGTGATATCACCTTGAATTAATTCAATTTTTTTATTCATCGTTTACGATTCAATTTTGCGCACAAAAAGTTGAGAAGTCTGATAACCTGTCACTTTCACCATTTGGCCTTTTTCGATATAACCCGATTCGGCGGTTGCATCATAAATCTCATCTCCAATTTCTACTTTGCCTGATGGACGTAACACGGTAAATGCTTTCCCTTCCTGTCCCAGCATACTT
Organism: Bacteroidales bacterium; assembly: GCA_020438135.1. Lineage (GTDB taxonomy): Bacteria > Bacteroidota > Bacteroidia > Bacteroidales > JAADJA01 > JAADJA01. The sequence continues at coordinate 4,374 of JAGQVF010000235.1, forward strand.
TTATAGCCACTGTCGGAGGAAGTGTATCCTTCATCTTTATTTTGTACAGAATCGAGGGCCAGGTGGCCGAAAACCGTGCTGGTAAATATTTTCTTCGAAAACCAAAACGACAAAAGTATGGAGACAAACATAGAAATAATTACAATAAAGAAGGCTTTGATCACTCCTGTAAGCTCTACTCCCGAAAAGTCGAATCCCACATTGCCAATCATACTGAGTGTTAGGCCGCTTAAAATTGCTACTATTCCTAATATACCGGGAACACCAAATCCGGGTACCACAAATATTTCCACTGCGATCAATATTACACCGACAATAAAAAGAATGATCTCCCAGTGTTCTGCGAGTCCTTCAAGATAGAGGGGGGCAAAATAAAGCATAGCAGCGATGATAGAGGCTGCAATTGGAAATCCTACTCCAGGACTTTGCAATTCGAAATAGATACCCCCGATGATGATCATGATCAGGATACCACTTACAAAGGGATTTACAAGGAAAAAGATGATCCTTTCAACGGCTGAATATTCCTGTTCGATAATTTCGTAGTTTTTTATATTAGCTAATTCCAGGACTTCATCCACACTTTCTGCAATTCCTTCACAGAAACCATGTTTCATAGCTTCTCTTGCTGTAAAGGTAAGTACCTGTCCGGTATCGCTTACACCCGGGACATACATTCTCGGATCGACCATGGCCTGGGCAATTTCCGGATCACGACCTTTCGATTCGGCCGTAGAACGCATCAACGAACGCATGTATGACTGATATTTATCAGGAACAGGTTTACCTGACTGATCAACTACTGTAGCAGCCCCAATATTACCACCCGGATGCATATAAATACTATCGCAGGCTATGGAGATCAAAGCTCCGGCTGAGGCGGCATTATTATCGATAAAAACATAAACAGGGATATGCGACTTCAGGATCATAGTCCGGATAGAATCAGCGGCATCTAGCGTTCCACCATAAGTATTCATATGGATCAAAACCAGTTGTGCATTCATATTTTTTGCCTCTCTGAATGCTTTCTGTGTTTTATGCATCACCGGAGGGGCAATTTGTTCTTTGATATCGAATTTATATATCCTGAAGAGGCTGTCTTGCCCGTAAAGGATTCCGGACACCAACAAAACTGCCAGTGCTAATAATAGTTTGCTTTTCATTTAAAATGTATTAAGGCCTTCATAAAAATACTAATTCCCTTGGTTATCATGCATTTGTCGATACAATTTTTTCCATGCTCTTCTTCTCCAGAAACGGGGACGCATATACCTCCCCCAGGAGATATTCGTCCACATTCGTTCATGAAGGTAATAAATAGCGATTTTCAGAACCACATCAAAAACCATTACGATGGTTGAGGCCTCTAATACCTGTTTGTAAGTGCCACTCATTTTCTGTCTGAAAATAACAAAGGTGATGAGAAAGGTGGTTAGTGATGCAATTAAACGCCAACTTATTGCTTTTGCAAGACTCCTTGAAGGTGTATCCTTAACAATGGTTGGTCGGTCATCCTTTTGGTTTTGTTTTTGGTTCTGCCTCATGTTTTTAATGTCGGTTATTGCTCAAAACCTGTTTTAATCACCCGGAGAAATTCAGTATAAATTTCCTGGTTACCAGCTACTATTTCTTTCCCGAACAAAAAATCATCTTGTCCTTTGAAGTCGGCAACAAATCCACCGGCTTCACGGATCAGTATCACTCCTGCAGCAACATCCCAGGGGTGAAGTCCATATTCATAAAATCCATCATATCTTCCACAAGCCAGGTAAGCAAGATCAGTTGCCGCCGATCCTAATCTTCGCACACCATGGGAATGTTTCATCAGGTATTCAAATACATTCAGATAGCCTTCCAGTCTTGAAAAATCGGAATAAGGGAAACCTGTAGCAAACAACGATTCGCCCATCGTTTTGTGAGCTGAAGTTTTAACTGGATTTCCATTGAGGAATGTGCCACCATTTTCCCAGGCATAAAAGCATTCATTCATTACAATTTCGTAAACCACCCCTGCAATGATTTTGCTTTTATCAGCCAGGGCAATACTGATAGCAAATGGTGGAGCACCATGAATAAAATTGGTGGTGCCATCAAGCGGATCGATGATCCAGTTGAATCGATCACCCTGCTGATAATCATTTCCTTCTTCGGCAATGAATCCTGCTTCCGGTAATATTCTTGCAAGTTCTGATACAAGTCGTTCTTCGCTGGTTTTATCCACATAGGTGACAAAGTCATTATTCCCTTTTAGTTCAATTTCGTCAGGAGATAATTGCTTTACTTCATTTTTTATATAACTTCCGGTGGCCCGGCTCAGATTTGCGACCTGTTTAGTCAATAGTTCAAGATTCATAGCAGTTGCTTTTGTCGTTCAAAAGTAAATAAAATGAGGAAGGGCTAAGGTGTATTGCCCGAAAAATAACAAAAAGCAAATTTTTACGTAAAGGAATCTCCGTATGCTGTTATAAGTTTTTTATATTTGACGCTTTAAACATTCGGGTAATACATGGAAAAATCCGGCAATCCAAAGGCAAAATCTTTGTCAGAACATGGAGGTCGATTGAAATCAGAAACTTCTGCCAGGCTGCCGCACCTGCATAACGACGAGTCAAACCGATTGACTGACGAAGAAAATATCAAAGAAAAGTATCCCACCGCTGAAAATTCCGGCGCTGTGATCCTTTTTGTGGATATTCAGAACGAAACCGTGTCGATTGAAAAGTGTTACGGATATATTTCACTGGAAAAAATATTTCAACTACAGAAACTGCCCCTTGAAGAAAATATCCTTGCATCACTTCCACCCAGTTTTACTGATCAACTGTTTGAGGCAATACAAACATCATCGCCCAGGCAATTTAACTGGTTCAATACCACCAATGGCAACCCTCTTAGAATAGCAGATCTTTATATCATACCCATCGAATCCAACAAGGTGATAGTGAATCTTAAAGATTTGAGTATCATAAGCAATTCGTTGGAATCACTTAACCAAAGCAGGGAAAACATCAAACAGCTTCAGGATAATTTGCCTATTGGATTGTTCCAGATTTCAGAGCAGGGCGAATTTCTTTACGTAAATAACTGGACTGTCAAAATTCTTGGATATAAAACTTCAGATGACCTGATTCAACAGCCTGTTTCTCAATGGTTCAGCAGCAGCGAAGCCTGGGAAAAGATCGCTGAAAAGCTTGCAAAACAAGGCGGGATCAAAGATATGGAAGTGCAGTTGAATCGAAAAAATGGTGACAATATATGGGTGGTAATTTCGGTGAACAAGGTTATCTCTGTAGAACAGCCCAAAGCCAGCTACGATGGTTATGTTTATGATATTACGGAGCGTAAAAATGCATTGGAAAACCTACGCGATAGCGAGGAGATGTTCAGGGTTATTTCTCAAAACCTGAGGAGTGTATTGTACCTGTTTAATGAAGAGGGGCAATTTATTTATGCCAATAATATGGTGCAGGATGTTACCGGTTATTCACGTGATGAATTACTGAGTAAAAAGTTTTTCGAGATCGTCCATCCCGATTATCGCGAACTTGTTAAAGACCGTGGTTTAAAAAGACTGAAAGGAAGCCGCATCCCGAAAAGTTATGAATTTAAGATCATAACCAAAAGTGGCGAGGAAAAATGGCTCGAAATATTTGCAACCAGGATGCAGTTCAAAGGGCAAAATGTGATTCTCGGACTGGCCAATGACATTACCGACCGGCAGGAAACCCTTAAGGCTATTAAAGACAGTAACGAAAAGTATAAATCGCTCTATTCATTTTTCCGGTTAATGGCTGATAATGTGCCCGACATGATATGGGCCAAGGACCGGAGTAACAATTATATTTTTGCAAATAAATCGCTGTGCGACAACCTGCTGATGGCAAAAAACATCGAAGAACCTATTGGAAAGGATGATATGTTTTTTGCCAACAGGGAAAGGAAGAAAAAACCAGAAGATCCTGACTGGCACACCTTTGGGGAAAACATGATTACATCAGATGAGATTGTCCTGAAAAATCATAAATCACAGCATTTTCATGAATATGGCAACATCAAAGGCCGGTTTTTATTCCTTGATGTTCATAAATCACCTCTGATCGATGAAGAAGGCAATCTTATCGGGACGGTGGGTTCGGCGAGGGACGTAACAGCGACCAAGCAGATGGAACGGGAACGGGAGAAAGAAGAAAAAATCAGAAACGTCGTTTTCAGGATTGGCAATGCTGTAAATTCAACCAAGGACCTGGCAGAACTATTTACTGTTATCCGGTTCGAATTGTCCGAACTGATAGATACAACAAATCTCTACATTGCCTTATACAATAAGGAGAAAGAGGAAATCAGCCTTCCCTATTTTATTGATGAAAAAGATCGTTTTAAGGCATTTCCGGCCCGGCGCACCCTAACACATTATCTTATCAAAAACAACAGGCCAATGTTGTTAAGGGAGAAGGATTATAAAGAACTGGCCAATAAAGGAGAGATTGAACTGACAGGTTCTCTGGCCAAAGTATGGCTGGGTGTTCCGCTAACCATCAAGGGAGAAACCATAGGCGCTTTGGTGGTTCAGAATTACGGTGATGAAAATGCTTTTAATGAAGAAGACCTCGAATTGTTAAAATTCATCTCTTTCCAGGTAAGCACCACCATCAATCAGAAAATTGCAGACGATTCGCTTCGTGAAAGTGAATTCGCACTCCGACAGATCATTGATAACGTGCCTGTTATGATCTTTGCAAAAGATAAACACCTACGGTTTGTTTTGGCCAATAAAGCGTTAGCCGATATGTACGGACTGCGGGTCGACCAGATCGAAGGAAGGTTGCAATCCGACATTCACCAGGAAAAAGAAGAGTTTGAAAAATTTATGAACGATGACTATACGGTAATTGATAAAGGCATCGTGAAGTTGATAAAAGAAGAACCTTTCACCGATAAGGATGGAAATGTTCGGATACTTCAAACCACCAAGATCCCAATGAAAACCGGCATGGATTCGGGAATTGCTATGCTCGGTGTGGCAATTGATATTACAGATCGCATTGAATCTGAAGAGGAACTTAAAAAAGCCAAAAATAAAGCAGAAGAATCTGATCGTTTGAAAACCGCATTCCTGGCTAACATGTCGCATGAGATCAGAACGCCCATGAATGCCATTATCGGCTTCTCAGAGTTGCTAAACGATCCGGAACTGAGCAGTGACGACAGAAAAGAGTTTATTAAACTGATTGGGGAGAACAGCAAAGTATTACTGAAGCTTATCGAAGATATCATCGATGTTGCTAAAATTGAGGCTGAACAAATCAAAATTGTACGTTCCTCGTGTCATGTAAACCAGATCATCGAAGAGTTGATCGTTTATTATTCCAACTTCCTGAAAAGATATGAACATAAAAACATCCGCATACTATTCAATACAAAAGAAAGTAGTTCTGATTTTGGTATCATTACAGATCCATTGAGATTTAAGCAAATCCTGAACAACTTAATTGGTAACGCCATTAAATTTACTGAAAAAGGTGAGGTGGAAATTGGCTATACGGTGCAAAATGAAAAAAGAATTGTTTTTTATGTAAGAGACACCGGAATCGGGCTTGCATCGGATAAAATGAAATTGATTTTTGAACGGTTCAGGCAGGTAGAAGAGTCGAGCACAAAAGAATACGGCGGCACAGGTCTCGGATTAACGATTTCAAGGAGGCTGGTTGAGTTATTGGGTGGCAATATCTGGGTTGAATCTGTTTTGCATGAAGGTAGCACATTTTATTTTTCATTGCCTTTCGAAAAGACAAGCATAACCAACAACCATAGGGTTAATTTAACCCTGACGGGTAAACGCGACTGGACAGGAAAAACAATATTGGTGGCAGAAGATGAATCAAGTAACTTTGAACTGATCAATGCTACACTTCAAACAACCAACATCAATGTTTTAAGGGCAAATAACGGTATTGAAGCAGTAGAAATTTGCAAAAAAGGTCATCCCATCAACCTGATCTTAATGGATATCCGGATGCCTGAGATGGATGGATACGAAGCGACCAGACACATCAAAAAAATGTTTCCCAACATGCCTGTTGTTTCATTAACTGCTTATGCAATGGCTGAAGACCGCGAAAAAAGTTTTCATGCAGGTTGCAACGAATACATCAGCAAACCGTTTAACCCGATTGATCTGTTAAATAAAATTGACAAATACATGGTCTGACATCAGGCCACGGAAATATTAAGGTGAGGTATCTTGTTTTTATCATAATTTCTGTAGCAATACTGCTACGGGTTGGTGTTGCATCTGCCGTTTCTTCTCCGTCCCCGGATAGTGAGTCACGAAGAGATAGTCTGCTGCGTGAATTGCCTGTGAGTTCGGGAAAACAAAAGGTTGAAATCCTGTTTTCGCTTTCTAATCTTTATTTAAAAGTTTCGATGGATTCATCCCGTGAGTATGCACTTCTGGCACTGAAAACGGCTACTGATCTGAAGGATAATCAACTGATTGCTGAATCTTATAAATTAATAGGCAACATTCATTATTATAAAGGCGAATTTAACCAGGTGATTGGGTATTATGATTCGAGTCTGAATCAATACCGGCTTGCCAACGATTCATTCGGTCAATCCAAAGTGCTCAACAACCTGGGTGTGATTTACCAGCATGTCGGCGACTACAGGCAGTCAATCGATTATCATATCGAGTCACTTGAATTCAAATTACTACTGAATGATTCCACCGGTATCGCAAATTCATATAACAACATCGGTTCGATTTATTATGATCTGCAGAATTATGAAAAATCTGCAGAATATTTTAAACTGGGTTTGGAGTTGGCAAGAAAAATGGGAAACATCGCCTCGGTGCAGGGAATGTTAAACAACCTTGGCCTGATCAATCAGGATCTCGGGAATATTGAACAATCGAATTCTTATTTTGAAGAAGCGATTGAAATAGGAGAGAAGCTTGGGAATGAAAGGTCGATGGCCATTAGTTTTCATAACTATGGCAAAAGTTTGTTCCTTACCGGGAAATACACCGAAGCCCTCAATTTTTATAAAAAGGCGCAGGAAATCTATGACAGGCTCGGTGTTAATAACGGTCAAACGCTGAATAATATCGGCCAGGTTTACCTGGAACTGGATTATTATAACAAAGCTGTTGAATATCTGCAATTGGCTCTTGAAAATGCTAAAAAGTATAACCAATTTAAGGTGCTGGATGAAATTTACCAGAATCTGGCAGTTGCTTACGAACGGATGGGCAATTTCGAGGAAGCTTATTACAACTACGTACAGTATAACAAATACGAAGATTCGCTCATCAATCAAATGCACTCCACACGCATTGAAGACCTTATCTCAAGCAATGAAATGGAAAAAAGCCGGGAACAACTGGAAAAAGCCAGGCTGAAAATTGAGAGGTCAGAAGCAGTCGTACAAAGGCGTAATATTTTGGTTTATTCGGTTGTATCAGGATTGATAGGTACTTTAATTTTTGCTTTTATTATTCTCAGGTTGCTCCGAAATAAAGGAAAGGCAAATGAATTGCTCACCCAGCAAAATGAAGAGATACTGCGATCGCAAAACACAATTAAAAAAATCAACAAAGCGCTAACGGAAAGTGAGGATATTTTGCGCAGTATTTTTGATGTTTCGCCATTCAGTATTTTTGTGATCGATGCAGAGGGCCACATTACCGATTGCAACGATACCAGTCTCAGCATGTTTGCTGCCAAAAACAAAAGAAATTTGCTGAACCGGAATATCGAAAGCTTAATTATAAATGAGGATCAAAATACCGATGTACTTGATTCGATAAAGGCCAACCGGCTCAACAAAACACAGTTTATTGTCAAAAGGATCGATCTTACAACTTTTCATGCCGAATTGATCAGCAGGTCAATCACCAATAACAATGTGTCAACAGAATCGTATATCGTTGTAGTGAATGATATTACAGAAAGGATCAAATTTATACATAACCTCGAAGAAGCCAAAAGCAGGGCCGAAGAATCAGACGTTTTAAAAACAGCATTCCTCACCAACATGTCGCATGAAATCAGAACCCCAATGAATGCCATAATTGGGTTTTCAAACCTGCTTTCCGATAACCGCCTTTCTGAAGAGAAACGAAGTGAATACCTTGCCCATATACTCCAGAGTAGCAATCTTTTATTAAATCTCATCGATGACATAATTGACATTTCAAAAATTGAAGCTGGTCAGTTGAGTTTTAATCCGGAAGATTTTGCTCTGAACAGAGTAATTTCAGAAAGATTTGAAAATTTCAGAGAGATAAACACCAATAAGGAGATCGAATTCAAACTGAACCTCCCTCACTATACAGACAACATTTATTGCAAAACCGATTTACTTCGTTTGAAGCAGGTTTTTGGAAACCTGCTGAGTAATGCTTCTAAATTCACGTCCAGTGGAATTATAGAACTAGGCTACAGGTTACTTGAGTCGAACGATCAGTTGATCGCTGAATTTTATGTACAAGATACCGGTATTGGTATTAAAAAGGAAATGCACGAAATCATTTTTCAACGATTCAGGCAAGTCGACGATTCGCGTACCCGAAATTACGGAGGAACAGGTTTGGGCCTTGCCATCTGTAAAAAACTGGTAAAAATGATGCAGGGTGAGATATGGGTTGAGTCGGAACCGGGAAAAGGGTCGGTATTTTATTTCACCCTTCCGGTTTACATAAAAAAAGCAGCGCCAATGGAAGAAACAACCGCATCAAAGGAGAATGGATTCAACTGGAAACAAAAGACCATGCTTGTTGCTGAAGATGAAAATTCAAACTTCGAACTGATCAAGGCTTCATTAAACCAAACCGGAATTAGTTTGCTGCGAGCTTACAACGGTGAAGAGGCTGTTGAAATGGTAAAAAAGAATCCCGATATTGATATTGTGTTGATGGATATTCGCATGCCCAAGGTAAACGGATATGATGCCACCAGACAGATCAAAAAGTTTAATCATAATCTTCCTGTTCTTGCTACAACAGCTTACGCCATGACTGAGGATGAAAGTAAAAGCCTTGAAGCCGGTTGCGATTTGTATATCTCAAAACCGATCAGTCCTTCTAAGTTACTGAAACTGATTGGCCGCTTTATATCTGCTTAAGTGTTTTGTTTTCCTTTTCCTTCGGCTGCAGAATGCTGGAACACTATTCCTGCAATGATAAAAATCAATCCGATGACCGTTGCCGGCAAAATTCTTTCGCCTAGGGTTACGCTGATGATTATCAATGAAACAAAGGGTGATAGATAAACAAGGTTGGCAACGCGAGCGGTAGTTGCGGAAAGTTTGAGAGCTTTTAGCCATAAAAAATAGGTGAGGCCCATTTCAAAAACACCGGCATAAACTGATCCGGCTATTCCTCTTATATCAGGGACATACATGCCTGTTTTTAGCAGTATAGTAATTGCGATAAAAAGAGTTCCGAAACAAAAGTTTAGAAATAATTTGAGCAATTCATCCTGTTTGTCGCGCATATTCAGTATCCAGTAAAGCGCCCAGAATAAGCTGCTACCAACCGCCAGAACAACTCCCAACGGTTCCCTGAAGGTCAGTGTAGTTATTTTCCCTTCTGTTGATATAATCAAAATCCCAAAAAAGCTTGTAAAAATTGCCAGGATGCTTTTGAATCCAATTTTTTGACCAAGAAATGGAATTGAAAGCAATACCAGGGTGATCGGCCAGATGTAATTCAAGGTTCCTGCTTCCTGCGCTTTCAAAAGATCATAGGCTTTCAATAAAACCAGGTAATAAGCAAATGGATTTAAAAAACCGCGTAAAGCCGACCTGAAAATCAGGCCCTTATCAATCTGTCGGAAAAGAGCCGGTTTTCCGGTGGTAGCTATCAATACAAATAACACAACGACGGCTGTTGCGGAGGCATAAAACAAAAGGTGAGGGAAATCAATATACTGAAGCGTATACTTAAATGCGCTTGCCACAGTCGACCACATAAGGATGGCACTGATCGCAAACAAATAAGCCCTTTTCTGATCTTTCACCTTGAATTAAATTTCTAAAACAAATAACCGATCCCTGCATAAAATCCATCGTTTCCATCCCGCTCGTCAAACGCTTTACCATAATCAAATGCTACGATGAAGTTATCATTCAGACCGATTCGAAGACCACCACCTGCCGAAACATGTAAAGTTTCAGCTCCCGGATCGAAATAGAATTCCTGTTCCCATGGTTCCAACCCAAGGCGTTTATCCGTATCAATTTTTTGTAAAGCCATTCCGGCATCGGTAAAGGCATTTAGTGCCAGGTATAGATTCTGCTTCCAGAGGATGGTTTCAAAAAATTTCCACCGTAGTTCTATATTGCCGTAACTTATGCCATCAGCCACTATGCGGTTCCGAAGTAAGCCCCTGAGTGTTTTAGCACCACCCAGGCCATCGGTTGTAGTTACTTTGGCAAATGAACTGATTATGTAGTTTTGCATGAAGAAGGGCGCATCGCCGGCTATGGTTCCCTGGTATCCCATTCTATAGGCCAATATGAGTTTTTTCTTAATAACCGGCAGGTATTGCCTGTGTGTGATGGCCAATTTTACATACGAATATTTACTCCCAGCAATTTCGGGAACGTAAAACAGTAAAGCCTCACTCCAAACGCCTTTGTTTGGACTGGGCTCATTATCCCGCGTATCGTAAACCAACCCCAGTTTTGCGCTGGGAATGATGCCTCCCTCTTTTTCATTTTCATCAATAATCCCCCAATCAATATATTGATCGTATAATAAAGCGGTATCCGGAAGTATGTCTTGTACGTCACGACCCTTGTTAAGTTTTTCAATGTCAACCGAAGAAACGATCAGGTTAAAATATCCGATACCAGCCAGCCAATGAAGGTTCTTAACCGGAAGTTTTCCCTGCAGATCTGCCGTCACACGAAGAAAATCCCTTGCATAGCGATAATACATTCGCGACCGGTAATTCGGATCTTCATCATCTTCAAGTTGCGGATGATAGACAGCATCGTAACCATTAAATCCATAAAAATCAAGCGCCAGTTCGGTCAGATAGCTTACATCTGCAGTGATCCGGATTTCATGCGGTAACATATGCTTCGAATCGAAAAAAACCTGGTTTATGCCGCCGCCTCTCGTTGTCCTCGAAACTTCGGTATACACGCTGTATTTATAATCAGGATATAAACTCCCATCACCGAAATTAAAAAGATTCACGACGAGGCCGTATTGAAATCCGATGTCGGAATTATAGGCCACCACAGGCAACAAGCCAAAACTAAATCCATTTTTGGAAATCGATTTTTTATTTTGCCGGGTA
>JAGQVF010000236.1 GCA_020438135.1 Bacteroidales bacterium
GGCCAGTTGGTCGATCAGCTCCGGGACATCTTCACCCCGGGTAAATAAAAAAGCTGCTTTCGGGCAGCTTTTTTTAATTGTTTTTGTTCGGTTAAAAACTTCATTGAACAATTTCCGGGTGTACCTGTTCAGAAAAACAACAATGAGCAGGTGGTGTAATACGCAGGAACTGAAATAAATGAAGGAGAGAAACGACTGAGGAATGGGTTTATATTCAATCTTTACCGGGTTATTCAACACCAAAGAACAACTGGAAACTTCCGACATTTCAAGAGCGGAAAAAGCGGTTACAATTGATGGAATTGCTTCACTTGGGATGGGCTCACTGCAGGGGGGTGTTTTTCTTTCAGCATTTGCCATTGCATTGGGTGCAAATAATTACGAAATCGGACTGATTGCTTCATTCGCTTTCATCAGCCAGTTGATGCAATTGCCCGGATTGATTTTGCTCAAAAATGTTAAAAAACGCCGTGCCATCACTTTCCTTTCAGCAGGAACTTCCCGTTTTTTATGGCTTTTCATCATTCTGATCCCACTGTTATTCGTTTCGAGAGGAATCACCTTTATGCTACAGTGGTTGCTTATCTCACTTCTTGCAGGTGCACTTGCCGGACCCTCATGGAACTCATTGCTGCGTGATGTCATTCCATCAGACAAGTTTGGAAAAATATTTTCGAAACGGCTGATGTGGGGGACTGCCCTCGCTTTGCTTTTGACCATTTGTGGTGGCTATTTTGTAGACTGGTGGTCGGTGCGATTTCCAACCAGCGGACTGTATGCCTATTCCATTTTATTTTCAGTTGGATTATTGCTTGGTATTATTGGTATTACTGCGATTAGCCGGGTTCCAGAACCACCCATGCCTGAAACTGATAACGAATCACTTTTAAAAGAGCTGGCCAAACCTATCAAAGAGTTTAACTTTAGAAGATTGCTTGTCTTTACAGGTTTATGGACATTTGCTGTAAACCTGGCAGGTCCGTTTTTTATTGTTTACATGCTCGACAGAATAGGTTTATCGGTGTTTATGATTACTTTACTTACAGTAACAAGCCAGGTGGCCAACATCGTCTTTTTCAGAATCTGGGGAAAAGCGGCTGATCGTTTTTCAAATAAATCGGTCTTGGCCATAACGGGTCCCATATTCATCATTGTAATTCTAGCATGGACCTTTACCACGATGCCCGAACGCTATTTTCTCACTATTCCACTTCTTTTTATCATCCACATCCTCAGTGGAATATCAACAGCAGGGGTTACCCTTGCATCCACCAATATTGCTTTAAAACTCAGCCCGAAAGGTGAAGCACATATTTACATGACCGTATTCAGTATTGTGGCAGCCATTGCCGGAAGCATTTCGCCGCTGGCAGGGGGTGTTGTAGCTGATTTCTTTTCGGCCCGTGAACTTTCCCTAACCCTCAACTGGTCGGCGCCCACAGTTGAAGTATCGATGTATGCGCTCAATTTTAAGGCCCTTGATTTTCTCTTTTTTCTTGCCTTCATAGTCGGCATAATTTCACTCAACAGGCTCTCACTAATAAAAGAAGAAGGCGAGGTGGAAGAGAAAGAAGTGCTGGCCCACCTTCAAAACGAATTGGCTTTACCTCTCAGAACCATTACCTCTGTTGAAGGACTACGCAGATTGGTAGTATTTCCTATTTCTGCAGTTACAAAAATTACGAAAGGTAAAGATACTGGGTGAGAACCCAATTCAAACCAATGAGAATCCGGAAGGAGTGAACTACCGGCTGTTATAAATTCCATTGGGCCTGTAACGAGGCACAACATTGCCCCAGCCAAAAATGTTGCTACCGCGATAGAGAGAATCGTTTCCAAGGTCAAAGATGGTGTAACTTAACCCAATGTTCAGATAGGAATAATAATCATAATCAAGGTTTCTTATGGTGGCATCCACATTATCATTTTGACATTGCCGAATAGAAAGATCAACCGATGCCGATATTCTGGGCGTGATTTTATAACTTAATCCTGCTCCGAAAAAATAAACAAACTCCGGTACCTTGCTTTGGTGAATCGATTCCAGATTCCGTTCATTTTCCTTTTTTATTCTGGTGGTTTTGTAAATAAAATTGCCAATTCCAGCAAATGCCACAGCTCCGTATCTTCTTTGAACTTTTCTACCCATCAGTAAATCAAGCATATTTAACCGGCTTTGCAGATTATACTCCAGAATCCTCGTATCAAAAGAGAGGTTATCTTTTGCATAGGTCATTTTACCACCGATAACCTGCCCACCAATCCAAAACGATCTGAATACTTTTTTCGAAAGTAACATACTGAATGCAGGGCCCGATTCATTTTTTAACTTTTTAAAAACAGTGTAATCATCAAGGCTCAGGTCTCCGTAATAAGATAATGCTCCTCCACCGACACTTACAGACCAATTTTGTAATATGGAAGGACTACCTGAATAGCGGACTCTCTGTGCTGCAGCATCTTCGCTACCCAAAGCCCAGATAAATACAGTTACCACGATGGGAATAATGGATACAAAAACTTTTTGCAAAAAAATTCCGGAGGGGAAATGATGGGTTACAATTATTTCCGGAAGATCAATTTGATTTTGATCCTCCTGAAAACTTTGCGTGTTTGTGATGCCATATAAGATAAAGTTCTTCAACGTATCTAAATTTTCCAGGAACCGATATGTGCAAAGGGGTTGCCAAATCAAGATAAGTTGGTTAATAAATGGGGCAAATTACTGGCTATTGCACAAAACCTTCTGATTGAAAGGGCATTGATAAGATAAGTCAGATTGATCTTACATTGTCAAATTAACGATTTTAATCGTCAAAATAAGAATGTTGTGGAAGATCTACCCAAATGGTGTAGCATTAACGTTTACCTGAAATATAAGCATAATGCTTATCGTATATGTTACCGGCCAATTCACCGGTTTCTTTTTGCTTATACCGGGCTGCAACCCTCCGAATGTGGTTCAGAATTGCCATATTTTTCTGTATATCCATGTCAAAAGCTTCAGCCTGCTCACCTTCAAAATCCAGATAATATTCCAATTGCTCATCCATGTTGCTTATCAGATCGGAAAATATTGTATTCCCATATCCGGTATCTCCACTTATAAAGCTTGCTTCAGCAAATGTGAGGGCATAAAAGTCATACGACAAACGATGATTAGGCAACAACTCCATACATTTTTTTACCACGTTGATCGCAGAATCAGCTTTCCCTTCAATAGCAAGTGCTTCTGCGAGTCGGCTGAAGTTGTTCCTGATGTTCATGGCCATCCGTCTGTTTGTTTCATCAAGGTAAACATCCGCATTTTCAATATTTCCAAACCGATATGTATTCATTAAGTTATCATACATGATCCGGGTTGGTGTATAGCCGATCTGCCCACCTTCTTTTTCATTTTTTATGGGTACAAGCCTGTAGGCAAGCCCTTCGATCTGAAAATAATCTTCCAACCCGATATATGCGCTATTTCCTGTTGTTATAGCAAAATATACCGGCCGTTCCCAGTTATTGGCCGCCAACATATCAAGCACCATCAGGTGATTTTTACCGATTCCCGATCCTTTTAAAGTCCACGCGATTTCATCCACGATCTCATCTGCTCTTTCAGGTGAAACTGTTCCTGTTTTTAATATTTGAGCTTTGTCGATGGTAAGTTTCACTTTTTTAGTCGGAATAAATTCAATCGGACCAAAACGGGTTTGCATCTTTAATTTGTCCGGATTGTTTTTCATTATATTAAATAGTTCACGAAGCTCAACATGGTTTTTCAGATTTTCATTTTCAAAGAAATACGTAAAATTATGAGTTCCATCTTTATATTGATCCCAGGGCAAACTAAACGGAACGGGATCAGAATCATAAGCCTTCCTTTTCATTTGTTCGATGTACCATTCAGTATTAAGCAGGCTCAGGTTAACTACCCTCACATCTGTTCGTATTCCTTCCACTTCCTGCGCGTACCACAAGGGGAAAGTATCGTTGTCACCATTTGTAAAAAGGATTGCATTCGGGGCACATGAATTCAGATAGTTGGAAGCCATGGCCAGTGCTGTATATCTTCCTGACCTGTCATGATCGTCCCATCCTTCTTTAGCCATAATACCCGGAACAAATATCAAACTCAAAGCCGAAACACCGTAGGCTGCAAATAGGGGATTGAATTTTTTACCAATGATGTCAAACAAAGCATAAACCCCCAGCCCGATCCAAATAGCAAATGCATAAAATGAAGCCGCGTATGCATAATCACGTTCACGTGGTTGGGGCGAATGCTGATTCAGGTACACCACAATGGCAATTCCTGTCATAATGAACAACAGTGCTACAACCAGCATATTTTTATAATCTTTCCTTATCTGCCAAAATAACCCGATCAGTCCAAGCAGTAATGGCAACATATAAAAATAGTTCCTGGCCTTATTTTCGAGGCTTGGCGGTACATCATAAACCGGACCCAGTCGTGCTTCATCGAGAAATTTTATTCCCGACATCCAATTTCCGTTTTTACGATCGGAAGTCCCCTGAATATCATCCTGCCGGCCTGAAAAATTCCACATAAAATATCTGAAATACATGTGGTTTAACTGATACCTGAAGAAATACCTGAGGTTTTCGCGAAAAGTGGGCTTGTAAAGGACTTTGGTTTCACCATAATCATCTTTCACCTCCACCGGTGTACCCTGAAGTTTGCTCCATTTTTTATAATCGTTGATATACTGCCGATCCGTATTATTCCACATCCGTGGGAAAATAGTGGTAAAATCAGGATCATATACCGGTATTGACCCCTCATTTTCGTTGATTATAACATATTTGCCTTTTGCACTATCACGCCTGTAAACAGGATTACCATCTGCATGTTCAACAATGGGTGCATTGAAATAATTGCCGTGCAAAACGGGCCAGTCGCCATATTGCTCCCTGTTGAGATAAGCCAGTAAACTAATGGCATCTTCTGGATTGTTTTCATCGATAGGGGTGTTGGCATTCGACCTGATGATCAACATAAAAAACGATGAATAGCCGATTAATATAAAGGTCAGCGACCATAAAACCGTATTCCAGATGACCTTTTGTTTTTTTCTTGTATAACGTATCCCCAGTACAATTCCGGTGATTATAAGTGCAAAATAAATAACCGTACCTGAATGAAACGGCAGCCCGATCGAATTCACAAAAAACAGTTCAAAACCACTTGCGATTCTTACTACCCAGGGGATGATACCACTCATGATGATGCCCAGAATGATAATACTGAGGAAAAAAGTGACGATCATACCCTTAACATTCGGACTTTTAAATTTCCTGAAATAATAAACCATAGCAATCGCAGGAATAGCCAGGAGATTTAACAAGTGAACACCAATGGATAAACCGATCATATAAGCAATAAAGATCAGCCAGCGGAACGAATGCGGTTGATCGGCATTTTCATCCCATTTAAGGATGGCCCAAAAAACAAGTGCTGTAAAAAAAGATGACATGGCATACACTTCACCTTCAACAGCCGAAAACCAAAATGAATCGGAAAATGTGTATGCCAGCGCTCCGACCACCCCACTGCCAAACACCGCGATCATTTTACTATCGGTCATGTCACCTGAGCGCAAAGCAAGTTTACGTGCCAGCATGGTTAATGTCCAGAAAAGGAACAGGATTGTAAAACTGCTCGAAAGGGCCGACATCACGTTGATTGTAAAAGCAACCTGAGAAGTATCACCGAATGCCAGCAGGCTAAAAAAACGACCGATCAATTGAAACAAGGGGGCTCCGGGTGGATGACCCACCTGAAGTTTATACGCGGTAGCGATGTATTCACCACAATCCCAAAAGCTGGCGGTAGGTTCAGCAGTGGAAATGTATACAATGGATGCGAGAATAAAAACGATCCAACCCAAAAGGTTGTTGATCCTGGTATATGAACTCATTTGATCGGGGAATTAATTATCATTGCCATTCAAGCTACGAAGGTATTCATTTAGAGTTTTTCCTTTTGTTAAAATATGCAAAACTTACTTAAATTACAAGTGAACTGATAGTATTTGCAGCCTGATAACAGTAAACAAACAGCCCTGCTGAAGTGTTGTTAAAACACCCAAAACACCGATAATGGATAATTAATACAAGATGATAACCTGTCGGGATTTTAGAAATAAATGAATACTTTTGCACCGTTTAAATTCAGAACTCATGTTGAAACTTGTATTGATAAGACACGGTGAAAGTGTCTGGAACAAAGAAAATAAATTTACAGGGTGGACCAATGTGCCACTCAATGAAAAAGGCGTTCAGGAAGCACAAGATGCCGGAAAGTTATTAAAAGAAAAAGGTTTTGACTTTAAAGTAGCCTACACCTCCTATCTCAACAGGGCTATCAAAACCCTCTGGATCATCCTGGAAGAAATGGACATGATGTGGATACCGGTTTACAAACACTGGCGGTTGAATGAAAAACACTATGGAAATTTGCAGGGGTTGAACAAAGCGGAGATGGCTGAAAAATTCGGTGATGAACAAGTGCTGATGTGGCGAAGAAGTTATGATACTCCACCTCCGGAAATCCCTGAAAATGATGAGCGTCATCCAAAATACGACCCTCGTTATGCCGGTTTGAAACCGGAAGAGATTCCTGCAACAGAGGCGCTAAAAGATACCGAAAAAAGAATCGTTCCTTACTGGAAAAGCGATATTTCGAAATCATTGCGCGAACATGGTGAAATTCTCGTTGCAGCCCACGGAAACAGCCTCAGAGGCATTGTAAAATACCTGAAAGATATGGGTGAGGATGAGATACTCAAATTTAATATTCCTACAGGTATACCCTATGTTTTTGAGTTTGACGACAACATGAACCTGCAAAAGGATTATTTTATAGGTGACCCGGAAGAGATTAAAAAATTGATGGACAAAGTTGCCAACCAGGCAAAAAAGAAATAGCCACTCAATTGAGATTAACAAAAACAGGATGAGAGAACATTGGGTAATTCCGGATATTCATGGCTGCGCTAAAACGCTACGAGCACTGATCGAAGATCTGATCAAACCTTCAAAACATGATTGGATTTATTTCCTTGGGGATTACATCGATCGTGGGCCATCCTCAAAAGAAGTTATTGATTACCTGATGTATCTTCAGCACGAGGATTACAATTTAAGATTGCTGATGGGTAATCATGAAGATTATCTTGTTAAATCAGTCGAAGAAGAGAAAAACCTGAAAAAAATACTAGGCATACGTCAAACCAACCGAAAGAAAAAAGAATGGTTGTTTCATGGTGGTAAAGAAACCCTTCAGAGCTTTGGATTGCATGACCTGAGGCAGTTCCCTGAAGAGTATCTGGAATGGATGCGCAACCTCGAATACTATATCGAACTGGATGATTTTTTCCTTGTACATGCAGGTTTTAATTTTAAAAACGGCAAACCGTTTTCCGATACCGAATCGATGTTATGGATCAGGGATTATGACATCGACAGTTCAAAAGTGTTCAATAAACGGATTATTCATGGTCATGTTCCTGTAAGCCTTGAATTTATTGACCTCAGTATTAAAAATAAAGGCTACAAATTTATTGATCTCGACAACGGATGTTACATGACAAAACGGGAAGGTTTTGGCAACCTGATAGCACTCGAACTCACTTCAATGGAATACAAGGTGCAGTACAATCTTGATCTTTAACTTTTCACCTACTCTGTTTCAAAAATGTTGTTGATCAGTGCATCATCAGCAAAACTGGGTATTGTAACCACCAGGTTAGGATTGGTTTCCATGGCACGTTTGATAGAGAATACGGCACCCTCGTTCCTGGCCCAGCTGCGTCGGGCAATTCCGTTGTTCACATCCCAGTGAAGCATCATTCGTAAACGCCGGTCAGCATCTTCCGTTCCGTCGAGAACCATTCCAAATCCACCATTGATCACCTCACCCCAACCAACACCTCCGCCATTGTGGATCGATACCCAGGTTGCACCGCGAAAAGCGTCTCCTATTACATTTTGTATTGCCATATCTGCCGTAAATTGTGATCCATCATAGATATTTGATGTTTCACGGAAGGGTGAATCGGTACCCGAAACGTCATGATGATCGCGACCCAAAACAACAGGTGCAGAGATCGTTCCCTTTTTTACAGCTTCATTAAAAGCTGCAGCAATTTTAGTCCTACCCTCACAATCAGCATATAAAATTCGTGCTTGCGATCCAACGACCAGGTTATTTTGCCTTGCTTCTTTAATCCACCGGATATTATCGCGCATCTGCTGTGTAATTTCCAACGGTGCTGTGGCTGCAATTTCTTCCAGAACCTGCATAGCGATGTTATCGGTTAATTCCAGATCTTCAGGCTTTGAGGAAGTGCAAACCCAGCGAAACGGCCCAAATCCATAATCGAAACACATTGGCCCCATTATATCCTGTACATAAGAAGGATATTTAAATGTACCGTCATTCTTCATTACATCGGCTCCGGCTCTGCCCGCCTCGAGTAAAAATGCATTGCCATAATCAAAAAAGTACATGCCCCTTTCTGTCAGGGTATTAATCGCTTTCACCTGTCTTCTCAACGATTCCTGCACTTTAACTTTAAATTCTTCCGGATCGGTTGCCATCATTTCATTGGCTTCATCATAGGTCAGTCCTGCGGGGTAATAACCACCCGCCCAGGGGTTGTGAAGCGAGGTTTGGTCCGAACCCAGATCGACTTTCACATTTCTTTCGGCTAATCGTTCCCACAACTCAACGATATTACCGAGGAAAGCTATGGAGTGCGGTTCTTTTTTATTCATATAGTCAAG
>JAGQVF010000237.1 GCA_020438135.1 Bacteroidales bacterium
TGCCACAAAACGAGGGGGTTGGCGATATACTGGCCATCGAATCCGGATTGGGTCTTTATCACACGGTTACTTACTCTGTGTCGGAAAACATCATCTCAAACTTTGGCCCCCTTGTAGTGAAACCGGATTATTATTTCGTTCTGGGCGATAACCGGGCTAACAGCCTTGATTCAAGGTTTTTAGGGTTGGTCAACAGAAATGAAATTTACGGGAAATACCTTTTTAGAATTTTTAGAAAGGAGGTGTAATGGACATACGGAATCTGAGCGGAATATCTTTTGATACCATCTACCAAACATTTCTCGAAGCATTTAAAGATTATGCTGTTGATGTTAATTATATGGATGCCCGGAAACTGGAAAACAGGGCTATAAAAAACGGTTTTGATCCGGTTTTTTCTGCAGGAGCTTTTGTGGATGAGAAGCTGGTCGGTTTTACTTTGGTAGGTATCGACCGCGAATATATCCGGCCTTCGGCTTTCGATATCATGACCGGAATTATCAAAGATTACAGGGGTAAAGGAATGGCAGGTAAGATGTTTGAAAAAATTCGCGAAACACTTCAAAGTTCAGATATCCAACATTTTTATCTTGAGGTTTTACAGGAAAACCAGGCTGCTGTGAAGGCTTATCAAAAAGAGGGATTTGAGATTACCCGCAGTTTCAATTGTTTTGAATTGGCCATGGAAGAGTTTATACCGGTTATGAAATTGAATATTCCACTCACTTTTAAGGAAATTGATAAAAAGGAACTGGACGATTATGCAACCTTTGCCGATTGGCATCCCTCCTGGGAAAACAGTTTCTCGGCTGTGCAACGCATACCCGATGAGGTTGTTTTAATCTCTGCCTCCTACAGCATCAAAAAAGTGGGCATGATCATTTATTATCCCGCCCTGAACTGGATTATGAATTTGCTGGTCGATCCGGTTTACCGAAACATGGGCGTTGGAACAGCCCTGATCGAAAGGTTGATATCACGGATGGGGGGCAAAACGGAAAAAGTCCGGTTTCTGAATATTCCGGACAATGATCATGCTTTGAACGATTTTCTGCATCAATCGGGTTTTACCTTATTGACCAAACAATATGAGATGATGCTGGATATTCATTCAAACTAAAATCAACAATCTTCAGAATCAATCTAAATTGAGGGGATACTTTGTCACCAATCAGAATTCTTTTACTTTTACCTCCGAATAACACAAAAAAATAATTGGTAACACTGGTTGCTGTTTTTTTTGCTGATAGAGTAACACGAATAGTATATTCATAACACATTTTGAATCATGAAAAATTTTACATTTCTATTTGTTTTGATCGGTATAGCTATTAGTCCGGCACTTTTTGGTCAACAAATCAACGACACTGTCAACATGGATGAAGTGGTTATCACCGCTTCCCGACAATTTCAACCCATAGGCAACGTGACCCAAAAGATCGATGTGATCCCGGCCAAAGAATTTGAACCCGTGGTGCTGGGCCAAAACAACCTGACTGAGGTGATCGCACAACAACCGGGTGCTTCGGTAAGTGTGCTTTCGCGAAACGATGCCAACTGGGGCACTTACGCCGGTATCGGTCCAAAATACAGCACCTATATGTTAAACGGACTTCCACTCGATGCTTTCATCGATCCCCAGTCGCTCGATCTGATGGCTTTTCAACGAATTGAAATTCAGCGTGGGCCGGCTTCGGTTCTTTATTCAAATTATCTCTCACAGGATTTTGCCGGAAATCAAAGTCCGCTGGCCGGAACTGTAAACCTGGTTTTAAAGGATAAGATCGATAAACAGGAAACCGGTTTTTCCACTTCATACGGTTCATTTAATACGCTCAATACGCAGCTTTTTCACCAGGACCGCAAGGGCAACGTACATTACTTCGCAGGCATCAATTTCGAAAATTCCGATTATACAAACTACGGCACGACTGATTCATGGCTTAACATGCAAAAAGATCCGGAATACCAGAAAGCGAAATTTTTTGCCGGGGCAACCTATTTTTTCGGGGATCAAGAAAAACACAAAATGCAGGTTTTCGTCAATAAAACCCTGCACAAGGGAGATGCCGGCAGGGTTTACCGCGGCTTTCGTCACGATTACACCACTGTGAATCTGAGTGAAACTTCGAAAATCACAGATGATCTTACTTTTAATGCTTCAGCCGGATTGCGGATTTACAACCGGACCTGGCAGGAAAGTCATTTTAATGAGATTGACAGCCTGCTTTCAAACAATGGTGTCGATCAGGTGATCATTCCTGTGGATGTTAACCTGGCCTGGCGTCATGGCGAAAACCATTTGCTGACCATTGGTGCCGATTATCAGCAGGCACATTATCAAACCTTTAGTGATCCGTTGTTGGGTTATGATCTTTATGGCAATAAATCGAGGGCTTACCAAAGCGGATTGTATGCACAGGAAGAACTCCGGTTTGGAGCCCTGGTGGCAAGGGGAGGTCTTCGAATGAATTACATCAAAAATTCCATCGACCTGATCAGTGGCGGAAATGCCGGTGAGCCTGAAGTTGATTACACAAAATTGCTCTGGAATGCCGGACTGAAGTACCATGTAACGACTTACATTGCGATATTCGCCAATGCCGGCAACAGTTTTATTCCTCCCGGTTTGAAGTCGATGGGCGGAACCATTGCTCTTGCTGACGAAGGTGTTCCGGGCCGAAACGGTCAATTGCCCAATCCCGATCTGAAACCGGAATCAGGGCTGGGTGCCGACTTGGGGACCAACATTACTCCGACTGACGAAATGCAGATCTCACTCCGGGCTTTTTACCTGCTTGTGGATGATGCTATTGTGGAAAACGTGGTCAGTGAAGATCCTTCCCAATCGCAGTCGATCAACGCAGGGCAAACCTCCTCTACCGGTTTTGAGGTTGAGCTGAGTCAGCAATTGAATCCACATTTCAGGTGGTATGCCAATTACACCTACATGAATTCTGAAGTGACCAACGACCTTACGGAACTCGATGGGACTACCGTCCCGTTTGCGCCGGAACACATTGCCAATGCGGGTTTTACTTATCATTCCAAATTTGGACTGAAGGTAACACCGGCTTTTAATTACAATGGTGGCTATTTCGACAGCACCTC
>JAGQVF010000238.1 GCA_020438135.1 Bacteroidales bacterium
GGATGAGATCGGCGACATGAGCCTCTCAGCCCAGGCTAAAGTTCTGCGGGCGCTACAGGAAAACAAGATCACAAGAGTAGGAGGTGAAAAAGACATTCAGGTTGATGTTAGGGTAATTGCTGCTACAAATAAAGACCTCAAAAAAGAAATAGAAAACGAGAATTTCCGGGAGGATCTGTACCATCGTCTGAGCGTGATCCTGATCCACGTTCCGCCGCTGCGCGAAAGAGATGACGACATTCCTTTGCTGGTAGATCATTTTATGACGCAAACCTGCGAAAAAAACGGACGTGGAAAACTCGGAGTTGAAGAAAAGGCTATGGAGGAACTCAAAAAAATGCAATGGACCGGAAATATCCGTGAGCTGCGAAATGTTGTTGAACGGCTGGCAATTTTATGCGATTCGGTTGTGACCGATGAAGATGTAATTCGGTTTGCTCAACCCCTGATGACAAAAAAGTAGAGGTTTTCTGAAAACCTTTTTATGCCTGAGTCGTAAACAGATTTCGTTTCAAATCCAGAGGAATCCTTGATCAATAGCGAAATTATTCGACTTAACAGGATTAATTTACAAAAACATGCGGGTTATTTTCAGGCTTCATTTTCTGTTCCTTATTGCTTTAATTGTAGTTTTTATAGGCAGTTGTTACAAAGACAAATCTGACCACAGACCGCCAGATGAGGTAACCTATCTGAAAGCAGAGCCTGGCAACGCTGAAGTTTATCTTACCTGGACTGATCCTGAAGATCCTGACTTTTACCAGGTCGAGATCCGTTTTGAAAATGATGTTTTTTTTGTTGAAAAAGGTGTAGAAGAACTTTTAATACAAAATCTCGACAACGATTATATTTACAGATTTACGGTGAGGGCAATTGATAACAACGGGAATAAGTCAGAAGGGAGACATGCACACGCCAAACCGATTGCACCACCCGAAATCAAATGGATCAGTGTACCGGCGACAACGCTGGATACAAATCACATGGGAGATGTGAATGGAGAATTTAAAACCATCCGAAAAATGCAATGCCTTTCAGGAAACGGATATATCAATATCAGGGTGAATATCATTCGTTTATCTGATTCTTCAATAGTTTCAACAGAAGAAAAGCGCTTTTTAATTTATAATGGCCTATCCTACTCCCTGGAACTTATTGCCCGTGGTGATATCACGGTCTATAACTGCACGGATTGTTTTGAAGGAGAACCGACTTTTATGGCCGAAATTGTTTCATTGGCTGACAACGAAAGATTTACAGTTACGCCCATTTCTTGTACCGATATGCCGACATGTAATAATGGCATGTCGAAAAAAGAGTCGAGATGGAATATGATATCTGTTAAATATCTCAATCTTTTCACAGAAATCATGCAATAACAAAACTTTGCCAGCTTCCGATAATTTTTTCATTCCCCACGGAATATCACAGTTTAATATTCGTTTATTTCGGAACAACATTTGCTACCTTTGCAAACTGATTTGTTCATTGACATCTTTTGCAGCATGGTCTCAATAATCTGCAAGAACCTTTTGGACAATGAAACGTGATGTCTGAAACCTGTCCTGCACGTGCAGGATGAAATCTGAAACATAATACATCATACATCATACATTGTACATCATACATTGTACTTCATACATAAAAGGGGCTGACTGGTTTTGACAGCAAGGACAGTGGGACTGTAAGCATGCCGGGCATTAGAGATGTGGCTCGATAAAAACTATCTTTAAACAATAATTGGCGAAACTAATTACGCTCTCGCTGCCTAATCGAAGATTAGTAGATTAATGGCTTCATCGCACCTCAAGGAGGCGTGACGAGACATCCCACGGAAGGATCTGCCCGATTCCGACCGATCCTGGGGTGCTCATAATTTCGGGCTGGTTCTGAAGAAGCTCCGGCTTCAGAACGAGATAAAGGAGCTAAGGCAAAACTGGGGTGCCTTTTCCCGGGTTTTGTTCGAAAATCAACAACAGGCTAAGCATGTAGAAAGCACTCTTGCTGCTTGTTTGGACGAGGGTTCGACTCCCTCCAGCTCCACAAC
>JAGQVF010000239.1 GCA_020438135.1 Bacteroidales bacterium
CGCAATCTCAAAGGCATCAAAAAGCAGTTGTTTTTCTGGGCGCTGCACCTGGCCCATCGTTTCGATTTTAATCATGGCCCTTTTTATGCGCTACAAATGAAGATCGCCGACAAACTGATCTACAGCAAGTGGCGCCAGGCTTTTGGTGGCGAACTTAAAGTGATCGTTTCGGGTGGGGCCACACTCAACCCGCGACTGGCAAAAACCTTCAGGGCTGCGAAGATCAAGATCAACGAAGGATACGGCCTCACGGAAACTTCCCCGGTAATCGCCGTGAGTACATTTGTTAAAGGCGGAACCCGGTTCGGAACGGTTGGTCCGGTGATGCCGTGCGCCGAAATCAAATTTGCCGATGATGGAGAGATCCTCACCAAAGGCCCCTGCCTCATGAAAGGATATTACAAACAACCCGAACTCACAAACGAAGTGATCGATAGCGAAGGCTGGTTCCACACCGGCGATATCGGCGAACTCATCGACGGAAAGTACCTGAAGATCACCGACCGGAAAAAGGAGATATTTAAAACATCGGGTGGTAAATACATCGCACCGCAGGTTATTGAGAACAAATTCAAGGAGTCGTCATTCATCGAAAACATCATTATTGTGGGCGAAAACAAACAATACATCTCCGCCCTCATCGTCCCCAATTTTGAGCACATCGAATCGTGGTGCGAAGTAAAAGGCCATCCCTTCACCTCCCCCGAAAATGCCATCAACGATGAACGAATATTCAACCGCCTTCAAAAGGAGATCACTTCCATCAATGAAACCCTTGACCGCGTAGAGCAGGTCAAAAAATTCAAATTATTGCCGAATCCCTGGTCGGTTGAAGAAGGAGAACTGTCACCCACCTTAAAACTAAAGCGGAACGTGATACAGGAGCGATATGCCGGGTTGATTGGGGAGATGTATTGATTCTCTTGTCACGAATTCGTACATTTGCAATTGGCTTAAACATCCGAAAACTCTTTAAAAAGCAGATATGAAAACAATAACACTTAAAATACCGGATAAAAAATTTCACTTCTTTATGGAGCTAATCAAGCATCTGGGCTTTGAAATTGCTGAAGAAGTTGAAGTACCGGAAGAACATAAGTCCATAGTCCGGGAGCGGATTGAAACAGCTAAAACAGAAGATTTGATGCCCTGGGAAGAAGCCAGAAACCATTTGACTTTTAAGAACAAGTCATAATGTCTTTTTCTATTGTAATCGATCGCCGGGCTTTAAAGGATATTCAGCAAGCCATTGATTATTATGATGAACAGCAATCCGGTCTGGGAAAGAGATTTGAAATGGTTCTGCACAAAAATCTGAGGCTGCTTCAAAAAAATCCGTTTTTACAAATTCGTTACGATAACATCCGGTGTCTACCCATAACCAGGTTCCCCTATATGGTTCATTTTACCGTTGACGAATCCCGGAAAATCATTGCCATTAGGGCAGTTTTCCACACATCACGAAGCACCAAAAACTGGGAAAAGAGAAAGTAATATTCACTTCATGATCTAACAAGTATATAAACAACAATACAGCAAGGCATACGCCAACCCACCACCCCGTTTTTCCATCTCATAACAATTTTGTTCGAAAACTATTTTGATTTGTTTCACCCTAATTATCTTTTAATGAATCCTGGAATAGCTTTGTGCTACCCTAAGAGAGCTTTGTTTAATTCAACAACAGCTTTGTTTTATCCAAATTATGAATTGTTAAACAGCGTGATGTGATTGTTACACCAGAAGATGCAATTGTTTGATCCAAACATGACATTGCTTCACCCAAAGATACGATTGTTTGACCCAAAGATGAAATTGTTTCACTAAAAGATACGTTTGTTTATACTTATAAAAACTTAGGGGAGGTAAGGGTTACAATCAACCATTATGCTCAGTGCAAAATCTTAAACAGCAGCTCCTTCAGCAGTTCTCCATCCGTTGCCGATACATTGTCCACCCCTTTCGATTTAAGGTCGTATTCCCTTAAATAGCTGATGATATTGGCAATTTTACCTTTGCTGTAATGCCGGGCGGCAGCCTGGTAGTCTTTCACAAAAAACGGATTGATCGATAACGCCGAAGCCACATTGTTCCGCGACTTATCCGCTAATTGGTGATAGATCAGCAGCTTCCCGAAGAAACTGTTGAGAATAAACACCGTCTTGATCAGCGGATTGTCCTTCGGATTGGCGGCAAAATAGTTGGCGATCTGGTTGGCTTTTAAAACATTCCGCGAACCGATTGCATTTTGCAGTTCAAATGTGTTAAAATCCTTACTGATCCCAATGTTCTGTTCCACCACAGCATCATTGATCTCGGCTTTTTCGGGGATATTAAGCGTAAGCTTCTCAAGCTCATTCACGATCTTGCTTAAATTGGTTCCCAAAAACTCAACCAGCATCACCGAAGCTTTTGGAGAAATACTGTAACCTCTTTTTTCAAGGTAACTCTTCATCCACGGGCCAAGCTGGTTATCGTAAATTTTCTTCGATTCGAAAAAAACACCCTTTTTCTTTACCAACTGCGCAAACGATTTCCGGCCATCAATCTTTTTATATTTATAATTGATAACCAGTAGGGTTGAATTCAGGGGGTTTTCAACGTAGGGAGCCAGGTCGTCGATATTTTTAATATCCTGCGCTTCCTTTACGATCACCACCTGATAATTCGCCATCATCGGGTAACGCTTTGCCATACTAATGACTGAGAGCACATCGGTATCACGGCCATATACCACGTTTTGGTTAAACTCTTTTTCGGTATCGGTCAAAATGTGCTCTTCAATATAATCAGAGATGGTATCGATATAATAAGGTTCCTCACCACTCAACACATAAACAGGGTAATAGATCTTGTTTTTAAGGTCATTCAGGATTTGTTCGTATTTCATTGCACCTGCCATTCCGCTAAAATTTCAGGTGTTTAACAGTGAGGCCGTCGTTTATCAACTGTTTTAATGAATCAATACCGATTGTGAGATGATCGGCAGCGAATGTTTCCGTAACCTTCTGGTCGCTTCTTTCTGTTTTAACCCCTGATGAGATCATCGGTTGATCGGAAACAAGTAATAAGGCACCGGTTGGTATTTCATTCACAAATCCGACTGAAAAAAGGGTAGCCGTTTCGAGGTCGATGGCCATACACCGTGTTTTCCTGAGATATTTCTTAAATACTTTATCGTGTTCCCAAACCCGTCGGTTGGTTGTATAAACGGTTCCGGTCCAATAATCACGCTTGTGATCGCGAATGGTGGTGGAGATTGCTTTCTGCAGGCTAAATGCCGGAAGCGCAGGCACCTCAGGAGGCATATAATCACTTGAAGTTCCCTCTCCCCGGATGGCGGCAATCGGTAAAATGAGATCACCAAGGGCATTTTTCTTTTTTAACCCTCCGCATTTGCCCAGGAAAAGGCACGCCTTGGGTGAAACAGCGCTGAGCAGATCCATGATGGTTGCAGCATTGGCGCTTCCCATACTGAAGTTAACCATTGTGATTTCTCCGGCAGTAGCGCTGGGCATCGCGCGATCTCTTCCTTTAATTTCAACCTTGTGCATCGAAGCAAACAACTCCAGGTAATTTTGAAAATTGGTAAGCAGAATATACTTTCCGAAATCTTCCACAGCGGTGCCGGTATAGCGGGGTAACCAATTGTTTACGATCTCCTCTTTGGTTTTCATACTGTTAAATTTTCCACAAAAATAGGGGTTTTTCCGAAGGGTATATTGGCTAATTTAGCTGGCAATAAATCTACTTTTAAAGCATTGATAATACAAGTGTAACCCTTAAATAATATTACATCATGAAAAAATTTGCAGTTATTCTCTCAGGAAGCGGTGTTTATGACGGATCGGAAATTCATGAAGCGACCCTCACGATGCTGGCCATTATGAAAAACGGGGCCACTTACAAAATATTCGCTCCCAACATCGATCAGCACCATGTGATCAACCACCTGACCGGCGAAGAGATGAATGAATCGCGCAATGTGCTGGTTGAATCGGCCCGTATTGCCAGGGGTGATATCAAAGACCTCAAAGAGTACGATCCCAAAGATTTTGATGCACTTATCCTTCCGGGTGGTTTTGGAGCCGCAAAAAACCTCTGTGATTTTGCCTTCAAAGGATCCGAATGTTCGGTGAATCCCGATGTTGAAAAAGCCGTTAGAAATACAGCCTCTATTGGAAGGCCCATAGGAGCTTTATGCATCGCACCTGTGATTCTTTCAAAAATACTCGGAGATGTTGAACTCACCATCGGCCAGGATGCAGGTACTGCCGAAGCAGTTGAAAAAATGGGCAGTCAGCATCGCCAAACAACCCATGGCGAAGTGATCGTTGATACGAAAAACAACATCTTCACAACGCCATGCTACATGCTGGATGCCAATATCCTTCAAA
>JAGQVF010000240.1 GCA_020438135.1 Bacteroidales bacterium
CTCCCCTTCACCCATTCACCTTTTCTCCAATTCACTCAACCAGCCCTCTGCTTCACCACTTCAAACAAAATGATACCTGCCGCTACCGACACATTGAGCGACTGGGTGGTGCCGGTCATCGGGATGGTGAGATGTTCCTGGCAAATATTTAGGAATTCTTCTGCTACACCTTTTTCTTCCGAGCCCATTACCAATGCTGTTGGATTGTCGAATTTGGCATCAAAATAAGGAGTCTTTGCTTTTTCGGATGTGGCAAACAGTTTTACCCCGCTGTCCTTCAAAAATCGCAATGCGTCGAGCAAACTGTTGACACGACACACCGGGATCTTACTCAGGGCTCCGGCCGAAGTTTTTACGGCATCTGAAGTGATCAGCGCCGATCCTTTTGCTGGTATAATGATCGCGTCTACACCGGCACATTCGGCTGTGCGGGCAATCGATCCGAGGTTGCGCACATCGGTCACCTTATCGAGGATCAAAAGGAAAGGATTTTTCCCGGATTCAAACAGGGTAGGGAGGAGGGTTCCGATATCAACATATTCCACCGGAGATGAAATTGCAATGATCCCCTGGTGATTTTGATTGGTGAGTTTGTTCAGTTTTTCTTTCGGGACAAACTGAAAAGGAATGTTCCGGTCGAGGGCCACTCTTTTAATTTCCTGTAGCTTATCCTGCCGGATGGTTTTGAGGATAAAGATCTTTTCGATCTCGCGGCCTGCTTCGATGGCCTCCAGCACCGGGTTCATCCCGTAAACAATGTCATTTTTTTTGAACATATACCGTCTATTTGGTGTCGCAAAAGTACATTTAATTGCAATGTTTTGCCCCTGTTTGATGAATTAACACTATTTTTAAAAACCTAAAATTTCAACAGCTATTTTGCGATGAAAATATTTGTGCGATTTAATTTGGATATATCATTTATAAAGATGACTTTTGCGCGCAAATTGGAGTTCTGTTAATTGAATAACAATAATAAAACATTAAACACTAAATATTTAGAGCTATGGATTTGGAAAAAATAATGAATGACCTCGTGAAAAAACATCCGGGTGAAGTGGAATATCTTCAGGCTGTGAGGGAAGTGCTTGAATCGATTGAAGAAGTGGTGAATGAAAACCCACATTTCGAGTCGGCAGGTATCATCGACCGGTTGATAGAACCCGACCGCGTGCTTACTTTTAAAGTGCCATGGATGGACGACAACGGGAAAGTTCATGTGAACCTCGGTTACAGGGTGCAGTTTAACAATGCCCTCGGTCCTTACAAAGGCGGATTGCGTTTCCACCCGAGTGTAAACCTCAGCATCCTGAAATTCCTGGGATTTGAACAGATCTTCAAAAACAGCCTCACCACCCTGCCAATCGGCGGTGGTAAAGGCGGGTCCGATTTCAATCCCAAAGGTAAATCCGACAACGAGATCATGCGCTTCTGCCAGAGTTTTATGCTCGAACTGTGGAAGATTATTGGCCCTGAAATGGACGTACCTGCCGGTGATATCGGCGTAGGCGGCAAAGAGATCGGATATCTCTATGGCATGTACAAAAAACTGACGCACGAGCATCACGGTGTGCTTACCGGCAAGGGACTCAACTGGGGCGGCAGCCTTATTCGCCCGGAAGCTACCGGATTCGGAGCGGTTTATTTTGCGAAGGAGATGCTCGCCACCAAAGGGGAAACCTTTGAAGGTAAAACCGTTTGTTTGTCAGGATTTGGTAACGTAGCATGGGGAGCAGCCATGAAAGTGAACGAGCTGGGTGGAAAAGTGGTTACCCTCTCTGGTCCCGACGGTTATATCCACGATCCGGAAGGCATTTCGGGCGACAAGATCGAATACATGCTCGAACTGCGTGCTTCCAACCAGGACATCGTTCAACCTTACGTTTACGAATTCCCGGAAGCAAAATTCATTCCCGGCAAACATCCCTGGGAAGTGAATTGCGATGTGGCCATTCCATGTGCTACACAAAACGAGCTCAACGAAGAAGATGCCCGTCACCTCGTAAACAACGGATGCCATTGTGTGGCCGAAGGCGCCAACATGCCTTCCACACCCGAGGCGATCGAAATTTTCCATGATAACAAAGTATTGTTCGGTCCGGGTAAAGCGGTTAACGCCGGTGGTGTTGCCACATCAGGACTTGAAATGTCGCAAAATGCTATGAAACTGAACTGGCTCAGGGATGAGGTAGATAGCCGTCTCCACCAGATCATGATTAGCATTCACAACACCTGCGTGAAACATGGAACCGAAGAGGACGGCTACATTAATTACGTGAAAGGAGCCAACATTGCCGGCTTCCTGAAAGTAGCCAACGCCATGCTCGACCAGGGACTGGTATAGCAGGATAATATCTTAAGAAATTAATTTAGGTTAATTCAATGATTCGGGGCTGCCGTTTTTCGGTGGCCCTTTAATTTTAATGTAGGCAGGGTGTTTAAAATGTTTTTGCAACCGGAATTTTTCAATATCTTTGATTCAAAGTTTTCACATGAGCCTGAAATTCCAATTTGTATTGTTATTGATCGGTTTAACGCTCCAGCCCGGCCACAGCCAAACCACCCCCGCCAAAATGGCCCACAACCCCACCGACAATGTCATCTATGCCGGCAACTACGGGGCCTCTTCGGTTACCAAAATTAAAGCTTATGAGGAGGTGTTTGAATTTGAACC
>JAGQVF010000241.1 GCA_020438135.1 Bacteroidales bacterium
GGGATAAAAAATACCCGATTTTATTTCACAGCTATTTTCCCCTGTTCGCTGAGTTCTTTACCAACCACCCGGTAGAAATAGAGACCTGCATTCAATTTCGATACATCAATACTGTCGTCATTCGGATCAATTGACTTATCGATCAGCAATCTTCCATTTAAGTCATACAGCTTGAAATTGCATAGCCCGGAAACCGGTACACCGCCGGTTGAAAAATGAATATCTCCAATGGCCGGATTCGGATAAACCAACATTGTACGATGGTTGCCGGAGTGTTCATCTATCCCGATAACCGGTGGCTCCAACTGTGTACCCCATTCCTCATCACCCTTCATGAAATATACCATATCCTGCCGGGAAGAATAGGGATATCCTCCAGCATCTAATGTGACATTATCCGAAAGTTTCCCGCCACCTTTTATATAATAATCCGCATAAAAAACCCCCGAATCGAACCACCAGCGGGTAAAACAATCATTGTAGGATGTGTAGCTATAGCCGTCATTGGAGGTAATCATCACCGGTCTGCCATTGTATTTATCAGTTTGGATAATATCATAGGTTAGCAAATCGTAAGTGCCTGTAGGTATCATATAAGATTGTAGCGGAAGGTGGTCATTAATCAGGGTGTCGATGTCAGCATATACTTTTTCAACAGTGTCGATGAAATGAAACATATCATAATAATACGGTGGTCCTTCGTATCCCCATGTCTCTTGCCTGTAGGTATATTTTACCTGATCATTTTGTATCCATTCTTTGCCGAGAATATCAATGATCTTATTTTTCCACCAACTTTCAGAAGAAGCGCTGTAATAGGTTGAATAGTGATATTCATCTCCAACCTCAAAATCGTACACATCCCTCATTGTCAGTTTATGGAAACTGTTTGCAATATCTTCATGACCGAACAAAGTGTGTTCAATCACACTGAAGGTGCCACCCCCGAATCCCGGGAAATCTCTGAAGTTTATGGTTTTGTAGAATCCGAAATTTTCGGTCAACATGATCTCGGTTCCGTTCAGGGGTGAATTCACCGGTTCATTATCAGCGTTATATAGCTGAAGTGCAATAGTTTTTACATTGTCCGTAATGCCCAGGAATTCCATGTTTTCTTTTAAGGTGACGGTGGCAAGAAAGTGAGAGCCGTCCGGATAAGCGTAAAACACGAAAGATTCATTAAGTTCAGCCCAAGTATTCACAAAGATAGAATCATTTTCCCTGTTGAAAAATACATTCATTCCGTTATCTTTTATCAACACATGGTTACCGATCCATGACTGCATAGCTGTGTCAACACACTCTTCGAACCAATGGAGTTGGGTGTATTCGTCATTATGAATTTCAGTGAAATTTGCATAATAATTTCCTGCAGCACCTGTACTGTCAGGCATCATAAACAACGAACGCAGGAAAACTCCATCATTAGAGAATAAATCCAGTGGAATGTGGATAAGCGTGTCAGGTTCAAAATAAACCTCTTTCTCAGGCTGAAGGGTTTGGTAATTTTGCCCGAAAGCCAGAATGGGAAGGAACAGGATAAAAAAGTACATTTTTTTCATAACATTTTGATTTTAGATCCGATTTGATAATTGAAATTTGCTTCAAGGGTATTTATAGTTAGGAAGACAGCTATTCTGTAGATTAGGTTGTCAGTTAACATAAGGTTTTATTATCTAACGATCAACGTGTAACTATAACAATTGTAACGGGTTTCAGAACTTCAGGATATTTTTAGATATCGCCATTTTTAATACTCAGAAGTACCACACACCTATGGAAGAAATTCCCCAAAGTGTATTCCTAAACTTTCAAACCTCTATTGTAAGAATTTGATTAACAGAAGGAAATGGGACAGGTTGATTTCTGGCAACAATTTTGGCAACAACACGTCAGAAATTTAACAATTATGGCAACAATAAACAGACTACCGGATGAACCGGATCGGATCCGGGCCAATACGAGCGACGACATCAATCGCTGGATCGATCGGATAACTGAAGAAAATATTCGCTTTTATGCAACGCAGGATATGGAAGAAATAACGGATCGCATCGACGACCTTGAAGAAGAGTGGGATGTGGACCGGTTAGCGCAGGTTTGTGTTTCAGGAACCGGATTGACCAGTATAATCTTCGGAACACTTTTCAGCAAAAAATGGTTTTTGCTTACAACTGCTTCCCTTGCCTTCCTGGGCAACCATGCCGTTAATGGCTGGTGCCCGTCGGTCAGTGTTTTCCGCCGTCTCGGGTTCAGAACAAGGCAGGAGATCGACCGTGAGAAATATGCATTGAAGGTTTTACGGGGTGATTTCGATGATATCAACAGTCTTGAAGGCATTGAGATCGATGATAAGATCAACGCCGTGATCGCCGCAGTAAAAACCGGTTAGGTACGGATTTATCGCATCTGATTGGTTATTATCATTTTAGTTTAACTATCTTTTCAATTACCATGGGTGGTAGCATTTGCTGCCACCTTTTTTATGTGGGAAATGTAAATGAAAAAAACAGGTGGAGGGCATGGGAAAGAAAAAAGTCTTCTTCGATGGGTTGCCGTATTTCATTGGTATACTTGTACTATAAAAAGAGAATTAAATGAAAGAGAAGCCGGAACCCGAACGAAGAAGACCCTGTATTTTAATTGCTGACCATTTCTGCAATCCGGTTATTGAAAGCCGGTATATCATCTGGTTTCCGGCTGGTTATGAGGTTGCCATCGGTAATCACTTCCTTATCTTCCCAATCGGCACCCGCGTTGCTCAGGTCTTTGCGAATCGAAGGGAAGGAGGTCATGTGACGACCCTTTACGAAATCGCCTTCGATAAGCAGTTGCGGACCATGGCAAATGGCTGCAACGATTTTATCATCATTAAAAAACTTTCCGGCGAATTCAACGGCGGATTTATTTCTTCGGAGTTTGTCGGGGTTTATCACACCACCAGGCAATACCAATATATCATAATCATCGGGATTGGCTTGTTCAAGTGAAACGTCCACTTCGTATTCGCCGCCCCAGTTGGTATGGTCCCAGGCTTTAACTTTGCCTTTTTGCGGCGAGACGATATGGGTTACGGCACCCATTTCAGCAAGTGCCTTACGTGGACGCGTAAGCTCTTCTTCCTCAAATCCGTTCTCGACAAGGAAGGCTATTTTTTTTCCTTTTAATTTATCTTCCATCATTGTTGTTTATTTTAGTTAATTATAAAAAACCAGAACCGGAATTTCGGTAATGGCCGAAAGTTTTTCAGTCAGACTTTTATTCACCACCCGCTGCAGGATGTTTCTTTTCTTTTCGAATATCAAAAGCATCCCGGCATCTTTTCGCCTGGCAAATTCATGAATAGACATTTCATCAGTTGAATCTATTACATGAAAGCCGGTGGTTGATTCGGCAACTGTTTTCCAATCATTTTCATTTTTGATAAACTGTCTTTGTTCTTTGTTGCCATCGGTGATCATGGCTTCAACAGGAATGTTGAGAGACCTTGTGAAACCGATGGCTTTTTCAACTTCGGTGTGTGTTTGCTCTTTAGGAGATGCCACATAAAATGCCTTTCCCGGTTTCGTGTATGATATTCCTGAAGGGAGCAGCAAAACCGGAACAGGAGTATGGGCAACCAGGTAAAAAATATCATCTGTTGTTGACCAGTCATCACCCTCGGGAGTGGCAGCCATCACAAGCAATGAAATATCGTTGTTGCTGCATTCCCGGGTAATGATCTCGTCCAACTGCCCCACTATTACCTCATGTTCGATTTTACCCTGGAAATTTATCACCGAAACTTCGCGACCAACATGTTTGGCCACATAATCTTCCGATTTTTTGGTTTCCTTGCGGATGATCTCATCAAACGACTGAACTTCCGGTGTAACATTCTGTGACGCCGAATAGGCTGAATAAATGCCCTGGTTATCGCGTGTATCCACAACATGAACCACCCTCACATCACTGTTTATATCCTGGCAGAAGCGCAATGCGTAAGGGATGATCCCGCTGTTGTTGTGGTTGATATCGCTTAAAATTAATGTTTTCAAAACTTTATTTTTCAATTTCAAAACTCACTTTAGCGTTTACTGCATATGATACAATGCGATTGTTTTCCACATTAGCATTCATATCCTTTACGTAGATCGATTTAATATTTTTAACGGTCTTTGATGCTTCTTCAAGTGCGTTTTGTGTAGCTTCTGAAAATCCTTGTTCAGAAGAAGCTATTACTTCAATTACTTTAATCATGGTAACATATATTTTAAATTCAACATTTTATTTGATTGCTTATGAAGAGTTCAAAACCATGCCACAATACAAAACATCATAAAATATTCAATAAGAGGAGGTTTTAAACTCCATTGTTGATATTTACAACAAAATTGTAGATTTCAACCCCCAACGTGTTATATCTGCCAGAAATCTACATCGAGTTTGTTGATTACGCGAAAAGCGCCGCCCTGGTAAGCATTTTTAACTGCATAGTCCATTTCGAGCTGAGTATTGACGGTCCCCGTGAGGGTAACCTCACCGTCATTCACTTCAACGTCAACCTGATTGCGATCAACAAAGGGCGACCACCAGAGCTGGTATTCCACTTCATCTTTGATCTGTTTATCGTTTTTCGTAACCGGTTGTTTAAGAACCGGCAGATCCTGTTGCCCCGGTGTGATGAGGTAAGGAAATTCGATGTCATTGGTTACCTCGATTTTATTCGAAATGTCAACCACACCCGGCATGGACGATACAAGCTCTTCGGCCTGGATCTTTTCAAAATAAAAATCGACCTTACCTGTCAGGGTTACTTTTCCACTATCGTCGACTGCTGTGATTTGATAATTATCGAAAAGGGGGTGTCTTTCAAAAGCTGTTTTGATCTGGTCCTTTACGGTTTTTTCGGCAGGCATGGCTACCGGTTCGACCCGGATATTGTTGATAACCCTGAAAACACCAACCACGTTTGAAGCGTCCTGCCCGGCCGCTTTTTTGGCTCTGTAGTTTCCTGTTTTACCCGAAAGGGTAACCTTGCCGTTTTCTGCAAGCACCCTGATATCGTGGTTAAGCAATCGCGGATCGTGAAGGAAACTTCGCTGGATATCTTCAATGATCATCGGATCCGGTTTTTCAACAAATTTGTCCTCACGCATCAATGGATCTCTTTCATCACCCGAAACTTCCAAACCGGAAGCAACTACCGTATCAACGCCTGCTACCCAGGCCTGGGCTATGGCGAGATTTTTTTCGGAGGCGCTCCCTACAGTTCCTTTCAGCAATACGGTATCGTCTTTTACAGAAATATCGATTAAGCCATCTTCAATCCGCACATCGTTCTTCATAAGTTCAGCAATATCAGCCTTGATGTCAAGGTCGGGTCGCTCTTCCTGGTAAACAAAAGCAATGTTATTCTTAACTTCACGGACACCTTCAACCGATTCAACCACCTTTTCGGCCAGTTGCTTCTGCTGCCAGGAATTTACCCGTCCATATAACTTCACTACCCCGCTGTCAACTTTTTCGGTGATCTCATACGATTCAAGGACCGGGTCACGGTATAACGTTTCATCGATCTGTTCGGCAAGAATATCGTCTTCAACCGGCGGTACATCTACTTCGATAAGGTTTACTACGCCTTTTACACCACGCACTAAACGTACGATGCCGGCAGCTTTTTTCTTTTCAATAATGTTATCGGTTTTGCCCGACAGCGTGATGATCCCTTCATGGGCGCGCACAACGATATCCGACGAGGTGATGAATGGATGGGCTTTAAATTCTTTTTTGATCGCCATCTCAACCGTTGAGTCTCCAATGATCCATGAACGGTTTTCTTCAGCTACCTCCGGGCGGTTATTACAACCGGTAAGTGCTGATAATAAAAATATCATGATGAATGCCGGAATAAAAGTCAGTGTTTTCATAAATAGTATTTTTTTGAAGGGAAAAAACGGGTGATTGTGAACACCCGCAAATTCCCGGGTTTCAAATCCGTTTCATGTTGTTTAAATACCATGCCGGAAATGTGGGATGGAAGGTACCAAACAGAATACCTCCCTGTGAGAGGCTGCCAGGTTTAAAATGCCTTAGAGGCGAATACGAATCCTCTCAAAATCTGAACAATGCGTTCAGAGGGCTGCTGCTATCGGGCATTGAACCGGCTTCCTGAAGGAACACATTGCCACCCTGCATAAAAGTGGCCTTTACCGTTTTATTGATCAGACATTCGTTATCGGGAGTATTGTGCTCATCCTTTTCAACGGCTTGCTGTTCTTCGTCAAAAGTTCCCCAAATGTGTTGATTTTTTGCAACAAAAAGGGTGTCGATATTGCCGGCCATACCAGCCGTAACGATTTTGTCGACCGAAGCTGAGACGATGCCGTTGTCTTTGTTGCGCTCAAACTTCTCCATTGAGTCTTTCCTGAGATCCTGAAACATATCCTTTAGCATGTCCCAGCTTTTTTCCTGCATCGATAAAATATCAATTTCATCGGGGTTGCCGCTGATGTTTTCAGGATGGATGTTTTTATATTTGCTAACCTGTTTATATTTTGCAAAAACCTCATCAACAGAAGCTATTACAAGTGGCTTTCCGGATTTGCCTATGATATCTGTAA
Source organism: Bacteroidales bacterium (assembly GCA_020438135.1). GTDB lineage: Bacteria > Bacteroidota > Bacteroidia > Bacteroidales > JAADJA01 > JAADJA01. The sequence goes on from JAGQVF010000241.1 coordinate 6,603, forward strand.
GACCTTTGTCGATATCTTTCAGAAATTTCAGAAGTTCATCGTTTTTATCGTCTTTACCTGCTCCGTGTCCGTGAAACTGCACTTCGTTGGCCCCGGTTCTTTCTGTTCGAAATTGTAACGATTTCTCCTCAAAGTCATATCCTACGGTGTCTTCGAGTCGTTCAGGTATTTTATCATTGATTTTTATCCGACCGATATCGTCTTTTGATCCTTCATATAGCCTTGTTTTTTTCTGGCTGATTGCCAGCAGGTAAAACCTCCCGTTTCCGTTAAAATAGGGGATCAATGGAACCATATAAAATTCGTTCCCAAAGTAATGAAACGGCTCAAAGTGAATGGGAACCGAGTAGGTCCGGAAATTTTCTTTACTCCTGAAAACCGCCAGACCATCCGATAGATGTCTCCAATAGATCGGATCATCCAGTAACTGATGCATGGGTTCAAGATACTTTTTAATGAATTTTTCACCTTTATTGAGTTTCTCCAGTTCCTTTTTAATTGCATTCACCTGGTTTTTAAAGGTGATCCTTGCCTTTTCGTTATCCCCTTCTCTAAAGGTTGGAATATAACAGGTGGAAAGATCTGCTTCTTTTGTTTGAGCCAGATCTTTGAATATTTTTTTCGAGAAAATTGCCATAATATGTTGTTTTTAATGAGTTTTAAAATGTATTTGGATGTTATTCAAGTGGTGCATTTTTAACCTTGTCGTATTTTCTTCTTCTCAACAACCATGAAACTGTAACCGCACCACTGGCAAAAAGCAGTATGTCTTCGTAGTGTTTGATCTCAAAGGCTCTCCACAATCCGCTCAGCGCAATAAAGGCTGGGATTACCAGCAGATAAAGCGGAAATTTCTGCGATGACAACAGCAGTATTCCAAAAGTAAATATGGCTGTTGGAGCAGGCAAACCCGGTAAAAGCACCTGGCTTATCTCTCTTCCTGCAACCAATCCCCAAAAGGGGTAAATGATCAAACTTGTTAGGATAATGCTATATCCGGCGACATGCCGGGGATGTTGCAACTTTTCGTATGTAAACCGGTTTCGAAACAAAGCCTCATAGAAGAAAAACAGCCCCTGCAGAATAAAAATAGTCCCGAACCAATATCCGGCTTTTGCGAAATCAGTCACAATTAAAATATGAAAAAAAATACCGGACCAGAGCCAGAATGCACCCAACACAACTGTGATCGTATTTTTGTTGTTCCCTTTTTTCAGTAACAGGAAAAGAACGGTAAAGACGGCTATCAGCCATATCAGGTATTGAATTGGGAAGATGCGCTCATTGTACACCTCCCAGGCTTGTGCTAACGCTATATTTTGAAGTGCTGTTTCCATTCAGGTGTTGTTAACCGGATGTTTGCTGCAATGCCTTAATCATGTTTTTCGTGAAAAACCAAAACAGGAATTTCAGCTGAACCGATGAGTTTTTTTGTTTCGCTCCTGCTGAATAATCTTTCAAAAAATCCTTTGTTTTCTTTCAGGGTAACGATCAGGTCGGCATTTACCTGCCGGGCATATGTTGCTATTGAATCGTGTAATGAATTGCCGTTTTCTCTTAACAGAGCGGTAACCTCGATGTCAGGATAACCTACCTGCTCCCTGACCATATTCATAAATCCTGAATTGGCGGCTTTTTCCCTGAATCCGGATTCAGAGTCAATATGAAGTGCTGAAATTTTGGCATTGTTGATCCTTGCAATATCGGTCAGACGTTTCATGGTTGATATATCCTCCTCGTTATAATCTGTGGCATAAACAATCGAACTGACCGGAGAAAAGGAAACTTCTTCAGGAACGATCCAGACAGGTTTTTCAATTTTCCTGATGATATCCATATTCCTGTCGTTAATCAGGAATTGATTATCGGATTGCGCGCTGGTCAACACGAAACTAATTTGACTTTTTTTGGTGAAATCGTCGATTATGTGATGACTGATGCCCTGTTTTGCATGGATTGTAACTGAAGGCGGATTTTCAATTTCACGACTTGTTCTTTCAATTTCCGATTCAAAGGTGTTTCTGATCTCCTTCAGGAGGTTCTCGACATGTTCGTTGGTAATTTGAACCGTGGGCCTTGCCGCTCCCGGAATACCCATTGGATAATTCTGAAGTTCGGCAGTATAAAGTAGCGCCACTCCCATATGCATGTTCTTGCCCATGTTCATGGCATACCTGATCATGTGTTTTGCCTCTTCAGCTGTATGTATATAAACTAAGATTGAGTTCATGATTATATATTTTCTGATTTGTGTTTTCATGTGGCAAGGGATGTACCACGTAAAAGAGCTGAAGAAACTCAAAGATGCAGGGATTGCGCGAATAGCCTGTTTTGCTTACAATTGTTGGTGATCCACATCTGAAAAATAAAAACCGTATTATCCCTTCTGATACCTGCAGGGTAAATCTGAATTTGTTACAATTTTCATCAAAGTTGTAGATAATCGTTCACAAAGGGATAAATACTGATTTTATGATTTGATGACTGATTGTATAAATAATGTATATGCGGTAAGGTTTACGGTAGTTATCGTGCAAAAATGCGTAACAGAATTCCTGTTGGCACCATATTTTCAAAAAGGCCTGTAAGTTTATAAATCAAATAAATAATAATTAATCGTATGAAATTGACAAAAAGAATTTTAGGTATTATATCAGCAATTGTATTTTCTGTTTCACTCTATTCCTGTAACGGAAACATGAACAATGATTCCGGAAATGATACGAGAATGGATCGGAAAATGGAAAATGCACAGGAAGATATTCAAAAAGAAAAAAATGATCTAAGGGCTGAAATCAAAGAAGCCATTAACGACTTCGACCAAAGAATTGATAAGATGAAGAGCAACATGGAAGAATCAGGTGACAAGATGGATGAAAAATCGGAAGAAGCACTCGAAAATCTGAAAGACGCCCGTGATAAACTGGAGGATCGCCTTGACGAAATTGGTGATGAAACCAGTGAAAACTGGAAAGAATTTAAAACCGATGTAAAAGATCAAACACAGAAATTTGATGATAAGGTTGAAAAATTCTTTGAAGGTAAAAATGACTAATTGCCCATGAGTATAGCAACACATCCGGGTTTTAACCGGCTCAGGATGTGTTGCTTCTAATTTTTAGCGTTATGAAACCTTTGTTACATATTATTATATTGATTTTTCTGATACCGGTATATCTTTCAGGTCAGGCCGACAGAACAAATGTGGTTCAGCGAACTGGCAAATTGCCTGCAGGAACCATCTGGTTTTCACCTGACAAACTGATGATGGGTAAATCGGGAATCGATACCAGCAAAGCACTAACAAACTTTACGCTTGCTGATAACCTGTACGCTGTAGTTATTGTAAATAAAACCCTGAAGGCCTACTATGATGAGTTGGATTATTCATACCAGCTAAACGACAATCCTGAGAAAGAATTCAATCGATTTAACTACGCGTTGCGGTTTTACGTGGATGATGCTCTCATGCTGCAATGGCTCGATAATATGAATACGAAAGATTTTGAGTTTGCTACCTCTTATTTTTTCCCATTAATTACCGATAACAAACAAATTCAGTCCGAATATAGCAGCCTTGTCACTGATTTTGAAGAAATGATACTTAAACTCAGTGAAGGAGAACATTCCTTCCGAATGGAGTTATTGCCTATCAACGGGGAAAATATAAAAACAGATGTTCCGGTACTGGCAAAAGGCCGGTTTACTCTAACCATCAAGGAATCTGATTTGAAAACCTTCGAAAGCAGTAAAACCATTACCTTGCCCGAGGCAACGTTAAAAAGCTCCGGGCTTGAGAAACAAATCCTGCTTGCAAGTAAGGCGGTATATGAAAATGCAGAACCGGTAAAAGCCATCATTACCGATGTAAAGGGCGACTGGACTTATTCACGTGATGCGCATGATTTGATTACCGGAAGACAGATCGTTGCTTCTGTGGTATATGTTTTTCCGTTAAAAGAGATTTGCTATATTAAGTCGGGACAATATTATCAAAGTCACCAGGGAAATGGAATGTATGATGATGTTTTGTTTGTGAAGGAGGTGCCCGGTTATTTTAATTACGAGATAAACTGCGACCTGATAAATCCAAAAGAGTAGGTTTCAGATCATACGACCCCTGTCTTTAGCCAATTTCATTTCAATTCTAAATTAAGCTAACATCTCAATATGGCCAGGCCTAAACGACAAAAAGATCTGAAGGAAGCACTGAACCGGCCAAAAAAGATCAATGAGATACTTTCGGAGCAGATTGATACTGCTCTTGTTGAACACAGGCGTTCACGACCTGAATTGCTTCTTTCATCATTTTCTGCCGGACTTGAACTAGGGTTCAGTATTTTTCTGATGAGTACGTTATACACGATGTTTGGTGGTTCGCTTTCAGATGCCAACATGCATGTGCTGCTGGCCCTGGCCTATCCGCTCGGGTTTATCTTTGTCCTGATCGGTAAATCCGAACTTTTTACGGAACATACCACTCTTGCCGTTATTCCTGTGTTAAACCGGGATGAAAGCCTCAAAAATCTTTTGTCGCTCTGGGGGATCATTTATTCAGGCAACCTGTTGGGAGGATTTGTTTTCAGTATTCTGCTCGTAACTCTTCCTGTGCAAATGGAGATCATTTCTGGACATGCCCTTGAATCACTGGCTCTTAATCTGATTGAACATCCCTGGTATATCATTCTCGGAAGCGGTATTTTGGCGGGTTGGCTGATGGGTTTATTATCTTGGCTTGTTACTTCTTCGCAGGAAACCATGAGCAGGATCTTTATTATTATCCTGGTAACTTCTGTTATCGGGATCGGAACATTGCATCATTCAATCGTAGGATCGATAGAAATATTTGCAGCCATGCTGATAAGCGACAAGATCGGGATCGTAAACTATTTGGTTCCGCAATTGTGGTCGACCATCGGGAATATTGTGGGAGGAGTAGTATTTGTAGCCCTGATTAAATTCAGTCATGTTAAAACAACTCATAAAATCACCAAAAAAGATGCAGAATAGTAGTTTAGAATCTGAATCAGAAAAAGTTTTTTCGATTTATCGGACGGATCAGGAAACGATTGTTCTGGACTGGAACCAAACCTGCAACAATCTGCTCGACGAAAACTACCGCAAAACCATGCAAGAGATCAACCGCAGATTAAGCGAGCTGAAACCGGAAAAGCTGCTGGTCGATCTCAGTCAATGCATGTACGTAGTTTCGTCAGGAACAAATTGGTACGATCATACATTGTCCGGGATTTTTGGCAAAAGCAATCCGGAATACCTGGCGTTTGTTGTCCCCTCCAACCTTTTTAATCACATTATGTTTGAAGCAACTCAGGCTGCAGAGAAAATGAAAAACACAGATATTCAATATTTCCGGAGCAGAGAAAAGGCAGCAAACTGGTTAAGCAGTTTTTAATCACTTGTTAAAGAAAAATTTCCCTGATCAGTTGCCTTGCTGATTGTTGATATTTATTTCAGGGAATCCGACAATATCAAAGGTTGCTGAGGCAAACATCACTTTTCCGTTTGAGGCGTCGATCCGTTTCAGTATCCGGATAAAGAGGTCGTTCCGTGTTGTTCTTCTTTTTTTGTAATTCACGATATATCTCAATGTATATTCAACCCAATTGTCGGTTGCAACAAGTGAGACCATGGGATCGGTTCTTGCTTCTTCGAGCCGGTATTTTCGTTGCAGACCACGCCAGTCTTCAATCGATTGATCACTTACATCTCCGGCTATTTCCCTGCCGGTTTCGATGAGTATTGATTTGGCCAGTTCGTAGTCACTTCCAAATTTAACCGGTATTTTGATCTCATCCCACAGGAAAGGAAAATCGATGGAATAATTGTAAACAGGTTCTTTAAAAACAAAGCTATTGGCTATGAACACGATTCGCCCGTTATACAGATCGCCGTCTACCCATTGCCCTGTTTCCATGAGTGTTGTACGCAGCATTCCGATATCCATCACATCACCACGAATACCACCCAGCTGAATCCGGTCGCCCGGTTTGTACAATCCTGTAAACAAAATTGCCAACCATCCTGCAAACGAAACGATCACCTCCTGCAGGGCAAAGGCAATACCTGCTCCGGCAACACCCAGGGCGATCGAAAGTCCACCGAGCTTGTCACTATAAATGATAGTGATCAGGAAAAGGGTAAGAAAATAGCCGAAAAAACCAACGAACTTTTTGGTTCTGTAACGGTTATCGTTGTCTTTGATCCGGTTCAGAAAATTTCGCCTGATGATCTTTATAAGTATCCAGATAATGGCGGTTCCTGCAATAACAGCGATTATTTTCAACATGCCCGGGCTAAATAGGAAAACACGGATTTGTTCTTCGAAAGATTGTTTCATAGTTCCTGGTTGTTATATTTCAAAAATTAACGGATGTTTACCATTCGATTTGCTGTTTGTCTCTGAAAAATTTTCCGGTTAGATTTTGAGGCGCTTCAATAGCAAGCCAAACCGGAGTTTCCGCTCCTTTTTCAACATGTCGGGTAGCAGATTTGCCTCCCATTCGGGTTTTTACCCATCCCGGGCACACCGCATTAACTGAGATGTTTTCTCCGGAAAGTTGATCAGCCAGTTGCCGGGTAATGGCATTGAGCAATGTTTTTGAGACGCAATAGGCCGGCGACCAGCCTCCTACAGGATCACTCATCGAACCGCCCTCGCTTGAAATATTGATAATCCTTCCAGGCCGGTTTATCAACGGGAGTAATTCCCTGATCACTTTCAAGGCGCCAAAGCTGTTGACCCTGATGGTTTTTTCAAGCAATTCAAAATCATCCCTAAGTAGATTTTTATCTTGTTTTAATAAGATTGCAGCATTATTTATTAACACATCTATTTGGAAATCCATCCGGTTTAATTCGCCGGCAGCCCGTTGAATACTACTGTTGTTGCTCACATCCATGAATAAACCTGATGCATTGATTTTTTCTTTTCCTAATGCGGATACAGAATCATTCAGATGTGCACTATCTCGTCCTGATAAGATGACATGATGGCCTGCAGAGCCTAACTGCCTGGCTATTTCGAACCCAATTCCGCGGTTCGATCCGGTTATTAAAATCGTTTTAGTCATTGTGCCGATTTATGAGTCTGTTTAAATGAAACATCTTAAAGAGATTGTTGTTGGGAAATGCTATTGATTCTTATTCATCTGCTTATTGAAACAAAAAACCCGGCTTCTTTATGAAACCGGGTTTTTTGTTATAAAATATTTGGTGTTTAGTCGGGAACCTGTGTACTCATTCCTGAATTTGGCACCCAATATTCATTTTTATCCATATTATCAACCTGGTCGTCGATGTAAAGGTTATTGCCCTGATATCCGCCCATGGTTCCGGCTTCTGAAGCCCAGCCATCGGCTTTATCGTTCAGATCGATGGTTTGATCGCCGTTTACGTCGCCGCTTACCATTCCCCAAACGCCTGTTGATAATTCCTTATAACCGGCAGCACCGCCGTAAACCTGGCCTGAACCGGTTGTGAAGTCGTATGCCTGTACCGTTCCATCCAAGGGAGTAACCGGAGTAGCACTGAGAATACCCAGGTGGTTGATACTCCACACCACAACATAGGCACCGTACGTAAAGCTTGCACTTACATTGAGTGGAGTAACACCATTCATACTTACAACTGTTCCGTCATCCAGAAGCAGAGCAGGCATGGCAGTTACCATGGTAGCACTGGTGGCTGTTGCTGCAGAAAAAGCATCCCGCAGTTCAATCAAAACCCAGTCGGCGGTCAGGAAAGGAACAAATCCAAGGGTGTCATAACCTGAGAACAACCATTTCGGACCCGGATTTCCGTAATAAGGTAATGTTGGGTTGAAAGGATGAATATAGGGAAGCATGCCGTTATCTCTGAAATAATTGCTCATGCTGTCGGGTTCAACATAAGGACTTTCGAGATAAACTTTAAGATCTAGTTTGAAACCACCGAACATGATCTGGTCGTAACCGTTATCACCCGGTGAGCCTTTGTCGTCATATGAGTTGTCGTAACTTCCTTCTCTGAATGTTGACCAAACCCATTTTGTTCCGTCGTTGTTGTCTTCTGTGGGGAAACCGGTAAATACCATGGATGAACCTGTGGGATCTGGCCAAACTGGTCCGCCATCATAGTTTACACGGTCGACCTCGGTTACACCGTCGGGTAACAACAATACTATTTCATCGTCTGAATTTCCAAGTGCAAATGATGATGAATAACCGTAATCAACATTATAGCCTCCATTCAGAAGCATATCTACATTATTTCCAAGAACGGTGAAACCATAGGCCGGGACAATCAATGTTCCGGAAATGGTAAACGAGTTGGTACCATCATCTTTCACGATCCATCCATCCATATCAACCGGTGTACCTGAATTATTGAATACTTCGAACCATTCGCCAACATTATCGCTGACAGCTGCCGGATTTTGCATGATCTCCGTGATGATGATGTCAGGTATGCTGAATTCAACCACATCAAAAGGATCACTGGGAACAGCGGTAAGCAATACTGCATCGTCATTTGCAGAAATGGTAACGTTGGTGCCGGTTGGTGACATTTGTACCCCTGTGACAGTAGTTTCGGTTAAACCGGTCATAATGGTGCCGGTTGTTGCTGTACCTGTTACAAAAACAACATTTGCAAGATCTCCACCATCCGTTGTAAAGGTGAAATTCACATCCGAGTCAACAGAAGCGGGATTACCCAATGCATCCTGCGCCTGAACAACCACTGAAAAATCTGTGCTCTCGAACGGGTTGATGCCACCGTTCACTGAAATTACGGCAAGCTGAACAGCCGGATTGGAGCTAACTTCAATATCAGCTTGTGTTCTTGGATTGATGCGGTAATATAAACTGTCATAATCCCAATCAACAACACCGGTAATTGAGGCATAATTGGACCCTACGGTCATCATTACATTTTGCAGGTGATAATCCACCTGGTCACCTACATGGAAATAATAGGTTGCTTTGCTGTCTGCCCAGCTACAGAGATAATCGAAGTCAGCATATTCCTCAACGGTAAAGTTTTCAATCTTAACCAGTTGTCCTTCCCATGCTTCAGCAGGATTGGTTTCAGGCAGGATATTTTCATCGATATCGGATCCGGGGATTAAATCGGGTCCGTAGGGGGTGTTCCCGCTGGTCAGGGTATTAATCAAAATCGGAAGTTTGATCTCTGTTACGTTGCTGTATATATCCTTTACACCTGCAAAAACGATTTCATCACCAACGGTTACTGCTCCGGTAAAATCGTTGTCATATACAAGTACACCATTGTATTGTCCTGAGTTATCACTTACCCAAACATTGTTAAAAGCATCATTTGCAGAAACAATTCCCTGGAAAGTGGCCATGGTGTTGTTGCTGATGGTTCCACCCGGATTGTTAACATTGGTGTAAGCGACAGGTAAGATTCCGCCATATAAAAGCGTACTCGAACCGTATGCATCATCAAATAACTCATCCACTGTCAGGTCTCCGGGCATAGCCGGTGACGCACCTGTTAAATGTACGATTGTTGGATCTGTACCATCAATTGCAGCACCTGAAAAAACAGTATAATTTGATCCTGTCATGTAATAATCTCCGTTGTTGACGGATGAAGGTGCAATGTTGTAATATACATCAATGGCAGTAGCACTGACAGCCACAGCTTTTTCGATGGTAGGCAGGCCTGTTAGCTGGAAGTCGGCAGCATTACGGCTGGTAATGTAGTCACCATCTATCCTTGAGTTAGGGATCACAGTCATGTTGAGTGTTGCAGGGATGGTAGAACCAATGTAATCCACATCATAAAAAGTGGTTCTGAAATTGAAAGCTGCTTTACTTCCATCCGAAACAGCATATACGGTTCCATTAGCGAAAACAGCACCGGCGTCAGCAAAAGTTACATTGTTAATCTTAACAAGTTCTGATTCGTAATTGTCGAAATTACTGTTCAGATCAGCCAGGGTAATTTCTTCAGGTGTTATAACATTTCCGGTAGAGTTGGCTGCACCCGGATCCTGTGTAGGAATAAACTGCATCATATTTCCAAACTCCGAAAGCGTACCTGTAATTCCCGTGATGCCATCACCGACATTATAAACCGTTGTGATGATACCGCTCGGGTCGTCGATCAAAATAGCTGCTGTAGCATCCTGGATAAATTTCTGATTTCTGAAATCCTGCTGAAAGGTGATAATAACTTCTCCTGTAACCGTGTAGAGTTCACCAATAGTTCCGGCTCTTAATGCGGCGAGATCATTTACTGTATTTAATCCTGACACGGTAATATAGTCAGTTTTGGTTTCCACATCCACATCCGAATTGCCGTCGGTTATCTGCAGGGCAACTGTGTAAGTTCCTGCAGTATTGTATTGATAAGAAGGATTCGGGTCGGTAGAATCGTCATATTGTCCGTCACCGTCCAGATCCCATGCATAGGTGTATGGTGTGGTACCTCCCGAGGTTAAATCAGTGAAATTGACGGTTGCACCTTCGAGAATGTTTGTTTGGTCGGCTGAGAAATTGGCGTCGAGCGGAGCAGGACCTGTGCCGGCAGAAATCTGGATATCATCAATAGCAAGGTCTTCATCACCACTATCGAGGCTGTATTCTATTTTTATATCGAGAAGAGATCCGGTAACCGGAATATTGACGGTGTATTTGGTAAAGTCGCTTGTGATTTCAGCGCCATCTCCGATACCATCAAAATCTGTGTCGATATGAGGTGGTTGGTTGGTACCTGCTGTTAATCCTTCGATCCACAAGAGATTGGTGAAACTTCCTGAATTGTCAACATCATAAGAGAAGTGAACATAATCGGGTCCATCCCAATCCTGGTTTGTTCCATCATCATCTTCAGCAAGGTAAACACTGAAAACAAGATTGCTCTGACCTGAAATATCTATGTCATCGATGTCGAGAAAAAGGGGTAAGGTGGCACCTTCACCATCAAGATCCATGGCTGCAAAATAAAATGAGCCCTGAATGTTATTGTAAACCACGTAGGAGCCGAAATCACTTCCGTCGGTTCTGATAAAAAAATCACCGCCATTGTCGGTAAACTCGGCAACGCTGGTGCTATATCCACCTGCGGTTTCAAAGTCGAGTGTGTAAATGGGGGTTTGGCCGAAAGATGCTGATACGGCCAGTAAAAATGCAATTGCTACTAAAGGTAATTTTAGTCTTTTCATGATGTAACTAATTTAATTTTAGGTGTTTATTGTAATTCTCTTTGCAATGGTTGATCTCTTGTTTGAGCATGGCTGTTGTTTTTTCATGCAAAGGGTGGCAAAATTAATGATTTTTAGGGTTTGTGGCAGGATGAAATATGAACAATTTATTAAGTTTCTCAGGGGTTTTTAACAGACCGGGGAATTATTTAACTTTGTTCTGTAAAGTATAGCTTTGATATTATGGTACGTCAGCATTTTCCGATGCCGGTAATCACCCGTTTAACAATTGTGATGTTGTTTTGGATTCTTTTCCTGGCCATCATGTACGAATTCAGGAATTTTTTATATCCACTCGGCCTGGGTGTTTTATTTGCTTATTTATTTTATCCACTTGCCAGTTTTTTCGAGAAAAATAAGATCCCAAGAATTCTTGCAAATCTCTTGAGTATCATCATAGGTATTTCGGTTCTTTATGGCCTTTTGATCTTTATTTACAGAAGGTTACAGGAATTTATGATCGATTTGCCGCAGCTTGAAAAGCAAGCCCTTCGAAACATTGAAACCATTTTTGCTGCAATCGAAAATGGAATTGGATTAACTACCGACCCAGAAGAAGGAGAAATAGTTAACCTCACCAAAAAACTTTTTGAAACCAGTAGTGAAGGAATACAAAACACGATTACAGCTACTTTCAACACATTCTTTAGTATTTTTATCCTACCCGTTTATATTTTCTTTTTTCTTTATTATCGAAATAAGTTCAAAACATTTATCCTCAAACTGATACCTGAAGATCGTCATGATCAGGCCGAAGATATTCTTGGTGAGATCAATCAGGTGACGGTGAAATACATGACCGGAATATTCATTGTAGTACTGATCTTATGCGTACTTAATTCGGTCGGTTTATTGATCATTGGGGTTAAATTTGCAGTTTTGTGCGGGGTTTTGGCCGCTATCGCCAATTTCATTCCTTATTTTGGAACCATCATCGGCTATTCGATACCGCTGATTGTGGCCCTGCTTACAGGAGAATCGCCTGCAGAAACAGTGGGGGTGGTGATACTTTTCATAATTATTCAGTTTACCGAAAATAATATTTTAACGCCCAATATTGTCGGGATGCGACTCAGGATCAATCCGTTTTTTATCATCATTAGCGTGTTGTTCGGTGGAATCCTGTGGGGAATACCGGGCATGTTTATCATCGTTCCATTTATGGGTATGCTCAAGATCATTTTTGATCGTATTCCGCATTTGCGTCATTGGGGTTACCTGATTGGCGATACAGGAACTGAAGAGTACGCCCTGAATATTCGTAACATAAAGAGGAAATTTAAGATACGCGGGTAGGGTTCATTAATTTATTTTTTCTTTTTCCTTGTCTTAACCTTTTGTTTTTCATTTTCAGCGGCAATCGGAGCAATTACCGGCACAATTCCGGTTTTCACACTGTTCCACAGAAAATTTACAATTGCTTTATCCTTTCGCCTTTCAAATCCAATGGTTCCGACCAGGTATTTCCGGTCATCCTTCAGGTTTTTATTCCTCACTACATTATTGGCAACAAACGACATGGCAGGCGTGCTTTTGCTTTTATCATCCTCTTCGAGCACTTCAATCTTAAGGTTTTCATAAAAGAGATTTAGCTTGCCGTTCGAGCGTTCGTCGTTGGCTGAAAAGCGAAAGGAAGCACTTTTAATATCACCTGATTCAATACTAACCAAAAGCAGATTTTCGATGACAGGGTTAAAAACGGTGGCATCGACACTTCCAAGTTCTCCGCTGATTGAGAATTGTTCATAATTGCCTGCAAGATCAATTTTGAGGTGGGCACTCAGGTTGGTTTTCGCCATGATCCTGCCCGAAAAATCAATGTGCATCTCATCCATGGCATGGATTGAAGGCTCATGATTGGTAACATGGTAGGCACTTATATAAAACGGATCGAAAAAAACTTTACCCGGAGGGAGCTGTTCATGAACTTTTTCTTCGTACTGCAGCCTTTCTCCTGCAATACGGATGGTGTCGACCAGTACTTTTACAGGTATCCGCCGAAGAGCACCGGCCAGTAAAGGTTTGTAATCAAATGGAGCATCAGGTAGGGTTTTGTCGCGGTAAATAGAAATGTTGGGTTCATCAATCTCAATCGATGAAAAATGGATGAGCCGGGATGTGTCATAATCCTTGTAGTGTAAATTGTTCAAACCAATATTCGGTACGGAAATCTCGAACAGATCTGAATTGTAATCCTTGATCCGGTTGTATTCCTCACGTCCATAGCGTGGACTCAATTTTAAACCGGTGATGTTAAGAGAAGAGTCCTGAATATTCAGAGCGATCTCGGTGGTGGATAGATTATAAAATTCAGATGCTTCATAAAAAAGTCCGCCCGTCACCAGTTTTAGCTGATTGAAATTCAGAGGGATTGTGTGGCTTAGTGTCTGTTGGTCGATCAGGATATCTCCAATACTTAATCCGAGAGAATCTAATTCAAAAAAAGGATCAGCCGAATCCTTTAGCGCAAAGAGGGATAGTCTGATTTTATTGAGGTTGAAGCTTGAAATCTGTGCTTTTTTAAAAGTTTCCTTAAAAAGGCTTTGAAACGATTTTTGCTGATTGCGGGTTGTGTCTTTTTTTGTTTTCCCCAAGGTAATTTTAGCTTGTATATCTGTCCCTGCAATCTCACCGATATCAAATTCTTTATTTTTCAACAATCCCAGAATGTCGATATGTTTAAGGCTGAAGTTGCCAACGTTTACATCAACCAGTAATGGTATTTCATGGTTTCTTAACATGATCAATCCTGTATCGGAGGGATAGATATGGGCACCTTTTATTTTTGCTGAAGCACTCGCTATATTCACATCGAGTTTACCTGTTTCAATGATGTAAGCTTCCGTTGAATTTCCCAACTGACTACGGATCTCATTCATGATCAGCCGCTCGACAATGGTATTGGCAGTGAAGATCAGGATTACAATGACGGCAATCACTATCCCTGCAATGATCAAACCTTTTTTTATTTTTGGTGAGCGTTGTTTTGCTGTCATACCTATAGTGAAGTGATTTTCGGAGTGGGTTAAAAGTAATAATTATTTATTGATGTCATTGAAATATAAACCGGATTAGCAGGAATATGTTTGCCATGTTGCGTAAATTGAAGAAAATGAAAATTGTGTTAAAGTTGCTTTAATGGAAAAGTCAGTTGTTGTGCACCTGCAATTACTTTCTATCTTTGCCCGCTTATTAAACGGTTATGGAAAACAATCGGAAATCTTACCTGATCCCCATCATCATTATTGGTGCGCTGTTTTTTATATTTGGCTTTGTAACCTGGTTAAATGCAACCCTCATTCCATATTTGCGAATAGCCTGCGAGTTAACAGCTTTTGAATCTTTTTGGGTTACATTCGCTTTTTACATTTCCTATTTTGTAATGGCTATTCCATCTTCAAAAGTTTTGGAGAAAACAGGTTTCAAAAACGGGATGTCGATCGGTTTGATCATCATGGCGCTGGGCGCACTGGTGTTTATTCCGGCTGCCTTTACCAGGGTGTATGGCCTGTTTCTGACCGGTTTGTTTATTCAGGGAACGGGATTGGCAATTTTACAAACTGCATCTAATCCCTATGTGACCATACTCGGACCGATCGAAAGTGCGGCACGCAGGATTTCCATTATGGGAGTTGCCAATAAGTTTGCCGGCATTTTGAGCCCGATGATATTAGGCGCCATTGTTTTAACTGGAATTGATGATCTTGTGATTCGCATAGAACACATGGATCCTGTTCAGAAAGCAGCAGAGCTCGATATACTGGCCCAAAAGGTGATTATGCCTTACCTGGTGATGGCTGCCGTGTTGTTGTTACTGGCTGCACTGGTGCGGTTTTCTGCGCTTCCTGATGTGGATGCTGAAGAAGACAAAACAGGTAATAAACCTTCTGATACCCGAACATCGATTTTTCAGTTTCGGTATCTGTGGCTTGGTGTGATGGCTATTTTTGTATATGTGGGTGTTGAAGTAATTGCGGTAGATACCTTGATCAGTTATGGTAATTTCCTTGGTTTCGAGTTTTCAGAAGCGAGATTCTTTGCTTCATTTACTCTTATCGCCATGATTGTTGGTTATTTTTTCGGAATTATCGCTATCCCGAACTTCATACGGCAATCAACCGCACTCCGTTATTTTGCCCTGCTTGGAACATTGGTAACCATTGTGGCAACTTTCACGGAAGGGTACACTTCAATTTTAATGATTGCCCTGCTTGGTTTTGCAAACTCCATCATGTGGCCGGCCATATGGCCTCTGGCAATTGACGGTTTGGGGAAATTTATGAAAATCGGATCGGCACTGCTGATCATGGGAATTGCCGGAGGAGCCATTATTCCGCTGATATATGGCGCACTTGCCGACTGGGACATTGTAGGTGCTCGTCAGGCATATTGGATCATGGTGCCCTGTTATTTATATATTTTATATTTTGCAACCAAAGGCCATAAAATCGGGAAATTGATGAATCAGATCAATTGAATTACGAATTTTAAATGATACTAAACATGTCAACTTTATTGATATTAGCAGCAGGAATGGGAAGCCGCTACGGCGGATTAAAACAAGTAGATCCTGTTGGCCCAAATGGCGAATCGATCATCGACTATTCTATTTACGATGCCATCAGAGCCGGCTTTCATAAGGTCGTTTTTGTGATCCGCGAAAGTTTTGCTGATGCATTCAGGGAAAGTTTTGAATCGAAACTTGCAGGAAAGATCAAAACCGAATACGTTTTTCAGGAACTGGATAGTTTTGTTCCTTCTGACATCAATTTATCGGATGAAAGAACCAAACCCTGGGGTACGGGCCATGCTGTTTTAGTGGCTAAAGATGTTATCAACGATCCGTTTGTGGTGATCAATGCCGACGATTTTTATGGGCCCAATTCTTATAGATTGCTATACAATTATCTGAATGCCGAAAAACAAAATCCTGAAAGAAATTACAGCATGGTGGGGTACGAACTCGATCAAACCCTGTCGGAACACGGGTACGTATCAAGAGGTGTTTGCGAAAGCAATGAAAACGGATATCTGAAAACCGTTGTCGAACGAACTCACATCGAAAAAGTTAACAACCGGATTATTTCAAAAGTAGCGGTAGACAAAGAAGTTGAACTTTCGGGTAAAGAAGTGGTTTCGATGAATGTTTGGGGTTTTATGCCATCTTTTTTTGATCATCTTCAGCATTATTTCAGCACATTTATCAGGCAAAATGCAGGCAATCCCAAAGCTGAGTTTTACATTCCCTATGTTGTCAACGAATTGATTGCCAACGGTACGATCGATCTCAAAGTACTCAAATCTCAGGATAAATGGTTTGGGGTTACCTACAAGGAAGACAAACCCGATGCAGTTGAAAACATCCGCAAATTGATCGATAAGGGAGTATATCCCGAAAAACTATGGAAATAGACAGAAATATTGAAGTTGATCCCTTCGAGGTTGCCGAAAGGTTTAAAACGGAAGGCCATGTCAAGCAGGTTTTCCCTTTTGGATCCGGTCATATAAACGATACCTACAAGGTGATTACTACCGGCCGGAACTATCTTTTGCAAAGGGTCAACCAGCAGGTTTTTATGGATGTTAGGGGGTTGACTTCCAACATGATCAGGGTAATTAATTATATTTCAGGTTTTGTTGAGAACAACAACGAACAAATGAAAGTGCTGCGTCCCGTGCTGACCCTGAACAACTCCTATTTTTTTGTTGATGAAGATGCCGGATTTTGGCGGATGTTCGACTTTATTCAAGATGTACTGAGCTATGATAAGGCTGAAAATGCTATGCAGGCCAGAGAAGGGGGCAGGGCTTTCGGTTGGTTCCTGAGATCGCTTGACAAATTTAATGTTTCCTCTCTCGGAGAAACCATCCCTGGCTTTCACAATGCTAAAGTGCGGTATGAAGCTTTCTGCAAAGCCATTGAGAGTGATCGCAAAAAACGTCTTGCGGAAGTGCAGGCCGAGGTTGATTTTTTGCAATCACGCGCAGAAGAAATGATGCATGTTCAAATACTTGCCGAAAATGGAGATATACCTGTCAGGGTTACCCACAACGATACAAAAATTAACAATGTATTGTTCGATGAAGAGGGCGGAGCTGTTTGTATTATAGATCTCGATACGGTTATGCCCGGATTGTCGGTATATGATTTTGGTGATGCAGTGAGAACTTTTGCAAATACAGCTGATGAAGATGCGAAAGAGCTGTCAGATATCCATATGAATATTGAATATTTTACTGCCCTTGCTGAGGGATTTTTATCTGAAACAAAAGATATTCTGAATGATCCGGAAAAGGAAAACCTGGCACTGGCGGCCAAATACATCACCTGGGAGCAGGCCCTCAGGTTTCTGACCGATTATCTCAAAGGTGATCTCTACTATAAAACCCAATATATTGATCATAACCTGGTGAGAACCAGGGCGCAAATTGCCCTTCTTAAAAGTATGGAAGCACAATATGAAACCATGCGTGAATCCATACTGAAAATTTGTCAAGCCTGACCTAAGACCTGGATAACTTTCAAAATTTTGAAAATCAATCAAATTTGAGATGTAGTAGTCTCATATTGAGTTTACTATGATGACATATTGTCTTTTTTATTTCCTGTCAAATTTTCAAGGTTTATTGGAATATTAAAATCGTAAAAATCGATAAACCAATTAGTTAAATGTTGTTGTAAAAAAACAGGAACGGAAATTGAAATTGGATGCTCTGATTAATTGATTCTAACAAATTGTTAAACTTAAAATAATAGGAGGACACAGTCATGACACTTATGAAAAGATCAGACAACTACTGGCCATCGTTTCCTTCGTTGATCGACAACTTGTTCTCGAGGGATTTGATGGATTGGAACAACACCAATTTTTCAACTACTAACACAACCTTACCGGCAGTTAACATCGTTGAAACCAAGGATGATTTCAGGATTGAGGTAGCTGCTCCCGGAATGGAAAAAAAGGATTTTAACATCAACCTTGAAAATGACACACTGACCATTTCATCAGAGCGTAAAAAGGAAGACAAAAAAGAGGATGAAAATTATAGCCGGCGCGAGTTTAGCTACCAATCCTTTCAGCGGGTATTTACATTGCCCGAAAACCTGGTGGATGGCGAAAAAGTGAATGCCAGATATGAGGAGGGAATATTGAAAATTCATATTCCAAAAAGAGAAGAGGCGAAGCCCAAACCGCCGCGTCAAATTAAGATTGCTTAGTTGATAAGCAGTTCTGGAAAGCCGCTATAGCAAAGGTTATGGCGGTTTTTTTTATTCATCCCGCAATGCATCAATCGGTTTTATTTTAACAGCCCGGCGGGCAGGAATCAATCCGGCCAGGGCACCTGAAATTACTAAAATGGCCAGGGAGACCATGGCAATATTAAAATCGACTTCAGGCCGCTTAAACATTTCGTTGTCGGCACCACTCTGCACAAGCATATAGTTGATCCCTTCCACGAGGCCGACACCAGCTACCAGTCCAAAATATCCAGCAATGGCAGTCAGGAAAACCGACTCAGTAACGATTTGTGTCATGATATTAAAAGGCGAAGCACCGAGGGCCCGCTGAATACCGATCTCTTTTGTTCTTTCTTTCACGATCACCAGCATAATGTTACTGATTCCGATAACACCGGCCAGTAGCGTTCCTATTCCAACCAACCAGATGAGCCCGGAGATTCCGCTGAAAAGCCCTGCCATTTGACGATATTCATTTTCAAGATTAAAATGGCCGAATGCATCCTTATCATCGGGATGAACATCGTGCCTTTCTGCGAGAAGTTTCATTGCCTTCTCCTCAACTTCCGATGCAGGAACTTCATCATCAGAGGTGATGGAAAACCAGCCCACAAAATCTCCGTAATTATATGTTTTCTGCAAGGTTGTAAAAGGAATATAGATGCTTTGTTCTTTTTCACCCCCAAAATTAATATTGGTATTCAGGGGTTTAAACACACCTACAACCTGAAAATACACACCCTGTATCTGAATATAATCTCCAACCGGATCTTCATCAGCTTCGAATAAAACTTCCCTGACACGGCCTCCGATCACAGCAACCTTGCGTTTTTGTTCGATATCAATATCGTTTATAAAGCGTCCTTCAGTCATTTCCATCGGATCGATTTTATTCCATGCAGGATATTCACCCATGATTGAGAAAGCACCCGTTTTATCCTTTCGAATGGTGTTGTTCGTTCCATCGCCTGATGACCACCCCTGTAGTTTAGGTGCCAGGTATTTGATTTCAGGAATGTTATCTTTTAAGGCTTTGATATCGTCATTTCTAAACCAAAATCTTCTTCCCCGTGGGAAACCTTTATAAGGCATTGTGGTTGCTTCAGTCCAGATGAAAACGCTGTTGGTTGCAAAATTTCCCATTCCGGCTGTTACACCGTTTTCAAGACCAGCTCCGGATCCCAGCATAATAATGAGCATAAAAATTCCCCAGAATACGCCAAAGGCCGTCATGAACGTGCGAAGCCTGTTCTTTTTAAGGGTGTGAAAAATTTCCTGCCAACGATCCCTGTCAAACATAGGTTATAAAATTACTGGTTTCANNTTTGCCTCCCATCCGATGACTCCCGTCTAACTTTATGCGAAATTTTACCAAACACATCAAACATCATACATCAAACATCAAACATCATACATCAAACTCTATTCATCCCTTAGGGCCTCCACAGGTTTAATCGATGCTGCTTTGCGAG
>JAGQVF010000242.1 GCA_020438135.1 Bacteroidales bacterium
TGGACACCGTCCTCAACCTCGGACTGAATGAAAAGGCCGTGGAAGGCATTGCCAAAAAAACCGGTAACGAACGTTTTGCATGGGATTCATACCGCCGTTTTGTGCAAATGTACGGTGATGTGGTACTCGAAATGAAACCCGCCGCCAAAGAAGATCCCGATCCGTTTGAAGAGATCATCGAACAGATGAAAGAAGAGAAAAATGTGGAACTCGATACCGAACTCACCACCGACGACCTCAAAGAACTCGTAAAACGTTTCAAGGACGCAGTGAAGAAAAGCACCGGAAAAGATTTCCCTGAAAATCCGTGGGATCAGCTCTGGGGCTCTGTCATGGCCGTTTTCGGAAGCTGGATGAACAAACGGGCGATCCTTTACCGCAAACTCAACAATATTCCCGATGAGTGGGGAACTGCCGTAAACGTGCAGGCGATGGTTTTCGGTAACATGGGCGAAGGCTCTGGAACCGGTGTGGCGTTTACGCGCGATGCCGCTACCGGCGAAGATATTTTCAACGGTGAATACCTGATCAACGCACAGGGCGAAGATGTGGTAGCCGGTATCCGTACCCCGCAACAGATCACCAAAGAAGGTTCGATACGTTGGGCAAAACTGGCCGAAGTGGATGAAAAAGAACGTGTGAAAAACTATCCTTCTCTCGAAGAACTGATGCCTGAAGTGTATAAAGAACTTGATTCGTTACAGCAAAAACTCGAAGATCATTATGCCGATATGCAGGATCTGGAGTTCACCATTCAGGATCACAAATTGTGGTTGCTGCAAACCCGTAACGGAAAGCGCACGGGAGCGGCTATGGTAAAGATCGCCATGGACATGCTGCACGATAAAAAGATCGATAAAAAAATGGCCCTCATGCGGGTTGAACCCAACAAACTCGATGAGTTGTTGCACCCCATTTTCGATACCGATGCAATGAAAAAGGCCAAAGTGGTTGCCAAAGGGTTGCCGGCTTCACCGGGAGCTGCTTCGGGAATGATCGTGTTCCATGCTGATGATGCCGAAGAGTGGGCAGAACAGAATAAAGAGGTGATCCTGGTCAGGATCGAGACTTCACCTGAAGACCTTAGCGGAATGAACGTTGCCAATGGTATCCTTACTGCACGGGGTGGTATGACCTCTCATGCAGCCGTTGTGGCACGTGGAATGGGTAAATGCTGTGTGTCGGGTGCCGGAAGCATCAAGATCAACTACCGCGAAAAAACATTGTCGTGCGACGGGATCACTTTTAAAGAAGGTGACTGGATCTCACTCAACGGATCCACAGGAGAGGTTTACGAAGGACGTATCCTCACCAAAGAACCCGAACTGAGCGGTGATTTTGGAAAATTGATGGATTTGGCTGACAACGCTGCCCGTCTGAAAGTTCGCACCAATGCCGATACTCCTCACGATGCACAGGTTGCCCGTGATTTTGGTGCCGTTGGTATCGGATTGTGCCGTACCGAGCATATGTTTTTCGGTGAAGGAAAAATTCAGGCGATGCGTGAGATGATCCTCGCCAATGATGAAGAAGGTCGCCGGAAAGCATTAACCAAACTGCTGCCGATCCAGCGCGAGGATTTCGAAGGCATTTTTGAAGCGATGCACGACCTGCCGGTTACGGTTCGTCTGCTCGATCCGCCGTTGCATGAGTTTGTTCCCCACGAAGAAAAAGAACAAAAAGAGATGGCCGAACGTATGGGTATTTCACTGAAAGAGGTGCAGGAAAAGATCGAAAGCCTGGCCGAATTCAACCCGATGCTCGGACACCGTGGTTGCCGTCTTGGAAATACCTATCCCGAAATCTCTGAAATGCAGGCCCGCGCGATCATCGAGGCTGCCATCAACCTGAAGAAAAAAGGTGTGAAAGCGCATCCCGAGATCATGATCCCGCTCACAGGAACCCTGGCAGAAATGAAACTGCAGGAAAAGATCGTTCGCGAAACCGTTGAAAAGGTGTTTGAAGAAACAGGAGAAAAAGTAGATTATCTTGTTGGAACCATGATCGAGGTGCCCCGCGCAGCTTTAACTGCTGACGAGATTGCCCAATCGGCTGAGTTCTTCTCTTTCGGTACAAACGACCTCACACAGATGACCTTTGGCTATTCCCGCGATGATGCCGGCAAATTCCTTCCGGTTTACCTGAAAAACAATATTCTGAAAGTGGATCCTTTCCAGGAACTCGATCAGACAGGTGTTGGACAATTGGTGGAAATGGCAGTAAAGAAAGGCCGCAAGACCCGTAAGAAGATCAAACTCGGAATTTGTGGTGAGCATGGCGGAGAACCCAACTCGGTTGAGTTCTGCCACCGTGTCGGACTCGATTACGTGAGTTGTTCACCTTACCGTGTGCCGATCGCTCGTTTGGCTGCAGCCCAGGCTGTTGTCCGCAAGAAGATGGACAAACAAGCAAAAAAGGAAGCGAAAAGAGCTCGCAAAGCTGCTAAGAAGTAGCAGATATAATATGTAATGAAGTTAAAAAGACAGTCCGGATGGGCTGTCTTTTTTGCTGGCACTAATAAAAATATCTTTTCATCGCTGTAATTCGAATATTTCGTAATGAAAAGTTCGTCCCGGAGAATTCGTGATCGAAAAATCACTTTTCATGAATTATCCGGATGATTCATCCCTGGAAATAATAATTCAAAATACAAATTGATTATTCGCATATCTACCAGATAAAACCTTTCAAGATATTTTTCTCGCAGAAAGCGCTGATATATATACTACCTTTCTGCGAAAATAAGTGGGATCAGCGAGAAATTTTGTTTAGTGGTATCATAGCGGATTCGCATGAAATACAATTTCGATTGTTTTGTTTAATCCGAAAACATTCTAAATAAATTCCAACATATCTAAAACTTTGAATTTTTACTACTTTTGCCGGTTAGTTCGATGAAAATTGAAATTTCAAAATCAAATAAGATCAAGTTATGGCTGTAAACATTGATAAGATCAAGGCAGACCTTGAAGGTTATGGCATTAAGAATGTCAAACACCTCTATTACAATTCTTCATATGAGGAATTATTTCAACACGAAATGGACCCTTCGCTCAGCGGCTACGAAAAAGGGCAGTTGACCGAATCGGGAGCAGTGAATGTAATGACCGGGAAATTTACCGGTCGATCGCCCAAGGACAAATACATCGTTCTTGATGATAAAACAAAAGATACGGTTTGGTGGACCAGCCCATCCAATAAATCGGATAATAAACCGGTGGATGGCGAAGCCTGGAAACATTGTTACAAACTGGGTGCTGAAGAGCTGACCGGAAAAGATTTGTACATTGTTGATGGATATGCAGGAGCCAATGAGGATACACGTCTCAGGGTTAGGTTTATAATGGAAGTAGCCTGGCAGGCACACTTCGTAAAAAACATGTTCATCCGCCCCACTGAAGAGGAACTCGAAAACTTTGAACCCGACTTTGTGGTTTTAAATGCTGCTAAAACAACCAATCCCGAGTGGAAAGAAATGAAACGTACGGATGGTGTTCCTTTCAATTCCGAAGTGTTTGTGGTTTTTAATCTTACCGAAGGAAAAGCTGTGATTGGTGGTAGCTGGTACGGTGGTGAAATGAAAAAAGGAATTTTTTCTATCATGAACTATTATCTACCTTTGAAAGGGATTGCAGCGATGCATTGTTCTGCCAATGTGGGTAAAGAAGGTGATACCGCAATATTTTTCGGATTGTCGGGAACAGGTAAAACCACCTTATCAACCGATCCGAAAAGAGCATTGATCGGCGACGATGAGCATGGATGGGATGACGATGGTATTTTTAATTTTGAAGGCGGTTGTTACGCCAAAACCATCAACCTTGACAAGGACAGCGAGCCCGACATTTTTAATGCGATCAAAAAGGATGCGTTGCTCGAAAACGTTACCGTAGATAACGAAGGACACATCGACTACAATGACGGTTCGGTTACCCAAAATACGCGGGTATCCTATCCGATCTACCACATCGAGAATATTGTGAAGCCGGTATCCAAAGCAGGACATGCCAAAAAGGTTATTTTCCTTACGGCCGATGCATTCGGTGTGATGCCTCCGGTTTCGAAGCTCACCCCTGATCAGACGAAATATCACTTTTTATCTGGATTTACGGCAAAACTGGCTGGAACGGAGTTGGGAGTTACAACGCCTCAACCTACTTTTTCAGCTTGTTTTGGAGCAGCCTTTTTAACCCTTCATCCAACGAAATACGGTCAGGAACTGGTTCGCAAAATGGAAGAACACGGAGCCACCGCCTATTTGGTCAATACAGGATGGAATGGTACCGGAAAACGGATCTCGATCAAAGATACACGCGGAATCATTGATGCTATTTTGGATGGATCGATCGACAAAGCCGAAACAAAGATGATCCCGATCTTCAACCTGGAAGTTCCAACTTCGTTACCTGGTGTTGACCCTGGGATTCTCGATCCACGTGATACCTATTCCGATCCCAAAGATTGGGAAAAGAAAGCTACCGATCTGGCTAAATTGTTCATAAAGAATTTTGAACAATATACCGATAATGATGAGGGTAAAAAACTGGTAGCAGCAGGCCCGCAGATATAATCCGGATATGTATCCGATTTAAAACCCGGTTTTGAAGCCGGGTTTTTTTGTGCCTGCATCTTTGTTTGCTCGAATTTGATTATCTTTAGGGAATCAGATTTAAAAACCTTAAAAAAACTCTGCAATGCAAACATTTGTGTTACTTACAAAACTGTCACCTGAAGTTGCAATGAAAATGAAAGACCGCGAACGCCTCGGCCGCAACTGGCTCGAACAGGTAAAAGAAAAATGTCCGGAGGTGAAATTTATTGCTCATTATGCTATTCTGGGCGAGTATGATTTTCTGGATATTTATGAAGCTCCTGACAACGACACAGCGGCTAAGGTTTCCATCATCAGCCAGGCAAATGGTGCTTTGAGTGCCATGAGCCTGACAGCCATTCCATATAAACGCTTTCTTGAACTGACGGAAGAAATTTAACAATTAAGTCGTTCGATTTGTTATTTCAGCAAATTTCACTTCCTCTTGCGGGAGGAGTGAAATACTTTTGTCTGTAATTTAATTAACCGCGCAATAAACAATTAAACACTATGAAAAAAGCATTATTTGTCTGTGCCCTGCTGTTTGGTTCTATGGGATTGATGGCCCAAAACACAGCCACCCTTAAGATCACCAATATCCATTACGACTACAATGGAGAAAAACACGAAATTTCAGAAGCCCAGGAATTTACACTTACGGATCATGAGCCTGCATCTTTTATTTTATTTGAAGTGGACGGACTTAAATTCGGTTGTGATTTCCAGTATAAAAAAGGCCGGAACAGGATTAAACTCACACGGAAGTGTTTCGCTGAAAAGCCCGGTATAGAAAAAAAAACCGGCAAGTTTGAAAAAGATATGCAGGAACTCAAAACTTCTGTAACCGGTAGTTTTACCAAAAGAGTGGTTTGCAACATCATCCTGAGCCGTGATAACCTTGAATCGGTTTACGTTTCCTTTAATTATGAATTAATCTATAAATAATAACTTACTATGAAAAAGTTAACTTTAGTATTGATTGTGATAAGTGCAGCCATAGGTTTAACACTTGTTTATTCATTCAGCAACCCGGCGCCGGCTCCACAAGAGAAGGTTGTGTGGTACCAGGTTACCGTGATTGAATCGGTTGTGCCCGGTGGAATAGGCCGTTCGCGAATGATCTCACAGGATGAGAACGGAAAAATGGAAGAAACCAAACTCGAAAACTTTTTCAGTCTGGCTGGGATCAATTTCGGAAATGTGCGTGAAAACGATCAGCAAATCACCAACAAGATCACCGAACTCAGCAACGAAGGTTGGAAATTATATGATGTAACCTCCGGGGTTTATTCCGGCAATAGCAACAGCAACAATGGAATATTTATCACCCGCTATTTGTTTAATAAAATGGAAACCGTTGCGGAAGAATAACAAACCGCCGGGGTTTTTTTTACCACGATATTAAATTTTATAAATCGATGGATGTAGAGACACAATGCATTGGATGTAGAGAAACAATGCATTGTGTCTCTACTGCATTGTATGG
>JAGQVF010000243.1 GCA_020438135.1 Bacteroidales bacterium
CTTTAACTTCCGGGTTGGAATTCACCAGCAGGGTTTGATCGGATATTGATTCGTTAAATTTGGCCATTTGATCACCGACTTAATTAATGATTTGCATGTATTGAATCAATACAAAATGAGTTGCAATAATGTTCATAACTATGCTAATAAAAGCATATTGTTAACTTGAAAAATAGTGCTATTAGATGCAAACCATAACATATATTTTATTTTGATAAAATTTTATGAGCTAATCCCGGCATTGAAAATGCGATCCATTTTAACATCCTGATCCGGAAAATAGTGACAACCTGCTTTTCCTTCAAAAGTTGAGGTAAAACTTTACGAACAAGTTCAGAGGCCGGCATTTTTTGTTCCTCTCTTTTTGCGGTCATCCCGGTTTCTGTTACAGGTGGAATAAACTCAATCACTTTGATACCGGTGTTTTTTAAACCATATTTCAGTCCCTTGCTAAAGTTTTGCATGGCCGCTTTGGTGGCGCTGTAAACCAGTCCGTCGGACTTCGGGAAATAGGCGAGTCCACTGGTTGTGTTAATGATAAAAGATTTTTCCTTATCTGCCAGGATTGGGATCAGCAGTTGGGTGAAAATCATCTGGCCTGTGATGTTGATCTCTATCTCTTCACTGATCTTATCGATCGGTATCACGGTGTCTGAAAAGTAGTAATTGTGCTGAATTCCTGCATTGTTGAAGAGGATGTTCAGATCCGGATAGCGAACCTGGATTTTGAGGACTGTAGCCTCGATTTCCGCACGATCACTCAAATCGCATTGCAGGGTTTCAAATCCCTGCTCCTTCAATTGATTCAGCTTCCTTTCATTGCGACCCAACAGGATCACTTTGTTTTTGTTTTTAAGAAAAGTTTTTCCGAGTTCTAGTCCAATTCCTGATGTGCCCCCGGTTATGAGTATGGTGTTGTTTGATTTGTTCATAATGCTGATTTTTAAATAAATGATACAATTAATAAAATTACAACCAGGCCGGATGAAAAGATGGCCTGTAACGAAGTCAGGCGGGCATTGTTATTACCGCCGGCGTTAAATAGCAGAAATGCAATGGCCAGCAACCAACCGAGCTGCGCTGTGTGTACTGCCATGTTGAGTGGACCCAGCAAAGAAAAGAAGCCACCGAATTGTTCGAGCGAATAAATGAGCATTCCGATTCCTAATCCCTGTCCGATCCGGGCGATATAAGCCGGAAACATATCTTTTTTAAACAACAGAGATGTACTAAACAGAAACATCCACAAAAATTCGAACCAAAAGGCGAAATTTTCCCCAATCGAAACCCCGGCATAAATATGAAAGGAATCGTATAACAGTTGGATTGATTCGTGCGATACGCCCGATGAATCATGGGCAAGCATTCCTCCCAGATATTCCATCAGGAAGGGCCAACGAATGAAACCAAGTGATGAAGTAAGCCCAAAAAGCACCCCAAAGACAACCGCCAGGAAGCCACTTGTGGAATCCTTAAATCCGGGGGTTTTGTAGAGTAACATGGATATTGTCATAAAGCTGATACCTGTTAGCGTAAACAAGTAGTATGCTGGTACAGTGAATGCTCTATTTTCGTGAAACAATTGTAGGGTTGTTTCCATGGGTTGTCTCAATATGTCAGGGAAGTCGAATTTGAAGATCAGGATCAAGCCTGCAGTTAGCATCATCGCTATATGGATAATGATCATTCCACCTGTAAAGTTTAAGTCTTTTTTTTGCATGTTATTCGATTTTTATGTTTGGTTAATTAGTTAATTCGGTAGGCAACACCAATATGGAAAATCTTATAATAATTGGTGACACTTGATTTAAATCCTTTGTCCATCCTTGATTTTAGCTCTGCCTCGGCCTTTTTTGTTAATTCGGCACTGCCACCAAATGAATAAGCCGGATCGGGAAACTGAAACCATGCGGGTGTCCATTCGGCATTGGCTGAAATTCCATTCTTGAAATTGTACTGGTATCCGATGCCGAGTGCAAGTCCCCAACCGGCAGGTCGTGTTTGTTGTATTACGATGTCACCCTTATATAGATCTCCACCCAGACTTCTTTTCTGCGCATCGAAATGCATGGTCTCCGTATCTTTTCCGTTAAAAACAAAACCGGTAGAAATGTAGGGAGCATGTTTAACAGGTGTGTACCTGAACTGCAACATAAAACGTTGGGCAACAGTTTCGGATGAACTGATCAGACCCTCCATTTCTGTGGATTTGGCATTAAAGGAAGATGCACCTCGGTTGATCTTATCTCTGAACTGATAAACGATACCGGTATAGATTTTTTCGTTGAAATGGTATCCAAAGGTAATGCTCGGTTTAAAACTGCCATCCATTGGCAATTCACCCAAACCGATACCGATTTGCCAGCCTGATAATGGGGTGGTCTGACTTTGAAGCTCATAGCTCAAAATGAAAGTTACAACGATCAGTGTTGAAAGGGTAAGTGTTTTCATGATGTTAAATGTTAGGATGAATGAAATGAATAATGGTTTTGACAAGAAGGATCAATGCTGATCCAAAGATCAAATTGGCAGCTAGCATCAGCATGGTAGCTCCAAACAAGCCAAGGTTGCGAATCGCAAGGCTGTCAGAGATTCCGGTTTCGATGCCGAACAAACGGTTTATGATTATCCAGGCATTCAGATGTTCGGCTTCGGCGCCCATAAAATAATCGATGATGATCATGATGGCCAGGCAGGCAATTCCTGCAACCAGGTAAATTGCAATCGGAGTGTTAAATAATGTTTTCATCTGTGTGTGTTTTTAAGTTCGGTGCAAAATTGCATAGGCCTGAACTAACCTGCATTAACATATGTTAAGGAGTGAAAATCGGATTGAAATTGTAATGAAGAAAAACTGGAAATACCCTTTAAAGTGGCTAAGGAAAGGGATGTTTATATGACTTTAAACAAAATATCGGCACCGGACCGGGACGATTTGAATAATTTAAAATCCTGTTAATTGACTTTGGCAGCAGGTTTCGATTGTTGCGACCTGATCCGGCTGAGTTGAATAGGGGTAATCCCCAGGTAGGATGCGATATGATATTGCAGGATCAGGTTTTCAAGGTTGGGATATTGCTCCCTGAAAATGAGGTAATTTGTTGTGGCATCATTGGTTACCATCCGAATGTCGTGTCTCTCCTTGTGTATCCATTCCTGTTCCAGAATTGCAAGCATCAACGACTCAAGGCACCTGTGCTGACTGAACAATGCTCTGAAGGATTTGTATGAAAACCGTACCAACAGGCAATCTCTCAGCGCCTGGAAACTCAACTGAGATGGTCCGCCTGTCAGCAGTGCAGTCAGCGGTGTTGGAAACATACCGGGTATAAAGAAGGTTTTGTTGTATTCATTTCCTTCGTTGTTGTAAAACACCCTGATTACTCCTTCCAACTGGAAATAACAATTATAAACACGGTCTCCTTCTTTTAATAAATATTCATTTCGTGAAAGACGGGTGGTTTCGAAAAGTGCCGAAAGATCTTCCCTGGCTTCATCGGTAAGGGGATGAATTTTTTGCAGGGCATCATGTATTCCTGAGAAAGTGGTTTCCATCAAATCAAAAATGAGTGATCTAAGTTAGAAACAAACTCATGCGGCAAAAGTTGAATTTATTGAACGATCAGTTTAGCGTGAAACGAATCCTGACTATCGGCTGTCCGGGCATTTACAAAGTATATTCCGGGAGATAATTTTTCAGAAATGCGGGTGATTGTTTCATCGTAACGAATTGATTGTATTAAGGTTCCGGTTAAATCCCATATTTCAATAGTTAACTGAAGTTTAAAGTCACTCGAAAGCTCAATTGTAAATGAACCCGAAGCAGGATTAGGATAGATTGTAAGATCTGATTGCATCTGCCAATCATTCGTTGAAACAATTCCCGAACAAACCACATTCT
>JAGQVF010000244.1:0-661 GCA_020438135.1 Bacteroidales bacterium
CGCAGATCACACTGATTTGTTGGTGGGGACAATAGTTCGGTCAAATACAATCAGATCATAGTTAAGCCACAATTAGTTTTGAACAACATTCCATAGCGGTTCAACCCTGCAAAATCATCCTTAATGAAGCAATTTGCCGGATGATTTCACATCCTCCTTTGTTTATAAATATTAACCAAACCTTAACATTTTGAATCGGTTGCGTGTGTATCTTTGCCGTTTTTTTAGAAAATTTATGTCTCATTAAATACCAATTTACAATGACTAACATCAGGTTTAAAGCACTCGAGGTTACTTTGTCGCGAAAGCCGAAAGCAATAGATTTGCCCAAAGAAAAGGTTTCATCTTATTTTGGCGATCTCACTTTCAACCGCGATGCCATGCGCGAATTTCTTACCCGTGAAGCATATCAAAAGCTTCTCAATGTGATTGAAAAGGGTGAGACCATCGAACGCAAGGTGGCTGACCAGATTGCAGCCGGCATGAAATCATGGGCCATCAGCAAAGGTGCTACCCATTACACCCACTGGTTTCATCCCCTCACCGGTGCCACTGCCGAAAAACATGATGCGTTCATCATCCCAGTGGATGGTGGCAATGCCATCGAAAACTTCCAGGGCGGAGAGCTGATCCAACAGGAACCTGATGCATCGAGTTTCCC
>JAGQVF010000244.1:720-3296 GCA_020438135.1 Bacteroidales bacterium
TCCTACGCATTTATCATGGAGCGAACACTATGTGTTCCCACCATTTTTGTTTCATATACGGGTGAGGCGCTCGATTATAAAACCCCCCTGCTTAAATCGCTTGCGATCCTGGATAAAAATGCCACGGCAGTAGCCAAGTTGTTCGACCGCAATGTGACGAAGGTTTATGCTACCCTGGGTTGGGAGCAGGAATATTTCCTGGTGGATGCAGCGTTGTTCAAAGCCCGTCCCGACCTGGCCCTGACCGGCCGCACCGTGTTCGGACATGCATCGGCCAAAGACCAGCAGCTTTCCGATCACTATTTCGGAACCATCCACGAGCGGGTGCTGAATTATATGATGGAACTCGAATACGAAGCGCACCGTCTTGGTATTCCTGTAAAGACAAGGCATAACGAGGTAGCCCCGAACCAGTTTGAGCTGGCCCCCGTTTTTGAGGAGGCCAATATTTCGGTGGATCACAACCAGTTGATGATGCACCTGATGGAAAAAGTAGCCCGCAGGCACGACTTCCAGGTGCTGTTGCACGAAAAACCCTACAAAGGGGTGAACGGCTCCGGAAAACACAACAACTGGTCGGTTGCAACCGATACCGGTGTTAACCTGCTTTCACCCGGAAAAACCACAGCCAGCAATTTCAGGTTCCTCACTTTTATGGTAAACATTCTGAAAGCGGTAGAAAGGTATTCGGATATCCTGCGTGCGCACATTGCCTCGGCAGGCAACGATCACAGGCTGGGAGCTCACGAAGCCCCTCCGGCCATTATTTCGGTATTTATCGGATCGCAGCTTTCCGCTACACTCGATGAGATCGAAAAACAGACCAAAAAAGGAAAGATGACCTCAAACGGTTTCAACCTCAACATCAGCATTCCTAAAATTCCTGAGATCCTGCTCGACAATACCGATCGCAACCGGACTTCTCCGTTTGCCTTTACCGGAAATAAATTTGAGTTCAGGGCAGTGGGCTCTACGGCCAACTGTGCCAGTCCGATGCTTGCACTCAACACCATCGTGGCGGATCAATTAAGGGATTTTTACCACGATGTGGATGCCCTTCGCAAAAAGAACCTGCGTAAAGATGAAGCGATCTTCCAGGTATTGAAAAGGTACATTACCGAATCGAAAAAAATCCGCTTTGAAGGAAACAACTACGGCGATGAGTGGCTGAAAGAAGCGAAAAAGCGTGGCCTGAACAACATCGTTTCAACACCACAAGCACTGAAAATCCTGTTGCATAAGGATACGGTGAAACTGTTCGACAGCAACCAGGTGCTCACTGAAAGAGAACTCCATGCCAGGTATGAGATCCAACTTGAGAATTATACCAAAAAGGTTCAGATCGAATCGAGGGTGCTGGGTGATCTGGCGAAAAACCACATCATTCCGATCGCCATACGGTATCAGAATACGCTGATCGAAAACGTAAGGGGACTCAAAGAGGTGCTTGATTCTAAAACATTTGTTAAACTTTCACGGAATCAGTTGCAGACCATCAAGGAGATTTCTGAACATGTGGAGGTGATCAAAGACCAGGTGGCCGACATGCTCGAAGAACGCAAAAAAGCAAACCGCATCGAGGATATGGAGAAACAATCGGTGGCTTATAACGAACATGTGATGCCTTGCCTCGAAAACATCCGCTACCATGTGGATAAACTCGAGCTGATGGTAGACGACGAGCTCTGGCCTTTGCCAAAATACAGGGAGTTGTTATTCAACAAATAATATGACTTCCGATCCATTAAAATCGCCTGTGGAGAATTACGCAGGCGATTTTTTTATATTTAAGAAGTATGCTAAACCCCCGGGTGGATCGTTCATTTAATAAATTGTAATCCGCCGGCACACTTTCTTTTCCTAATTTTGCCCTACCGGTTTTTCCAATGTGATATGAAAAAAAAACATCTTTTACTTCTTTCGGTTCTTTCGGGTGTGTTGCTCACCGCCGGGTGGCCGGTAAACGGATTCCCAGCCTTCCTGTTTGCAGCGCTGGTTCCGATGCTGTTGATCGAGCAATACATTGCCGAACACAAAGATAAATTTAGTGCTTACAGCGTGTTTTTTTACACCTATCCCGGATTTTTCATCTGGAATATGGCCACTTGCTGGTGGATATGGAATTCAACACCGGTTGCTACGCTGGCCTGGCTTTTTAATGCGATGTTCATGTCGATCGTATTCCAGGTATTTCATTACACGCGTATGCGGATTTATGGAAAACATCGTGGCTATTATATTTTACCGATATTATGGATCACTTTTGAGTTTATCCATGTCAACTGGAAACTTACCTGGCCCTGGCTCAACCTGGGGCACGGATTTGCAACCTATACCCGCTGGGTGCAATGGTATGAATATACGGGAATCCTCGGAGGTACGCTTTGGATCTGGATTGCCAACATCATGCTATTTAAAATTGTAAAACCGGAAGAAGGCAAGCCTACTTTCAGATTGGTCAGGATCATTGGCCTGCTTGCTTTGATCCTTGTTCCGGTGTTTATTTCTTACCTCATTTATTTCAGGTATGACGAAAAGTCCGACCCGGTGCATGTGGTGGTTACCCAGCCCAACCT
>JAGQVF010000245.1 GCA_020438135.1 Bacteroidales bacterium
ACGATAAACCCATCGAGGATGTGGTGATGAACCACGTGACAGTAGAATTTTTCACCGAGGAACAACTCTCCGATCAGTTTGGATTCGAAATTCCCTTGTAAACAACAATGAATCAGGCTAATTCGTTTAATGATTTTAAGATCATAAAGGCATGCGTTTTTTATGGGTATTCATATTTGCACTCAGTGTGGGAAGTTTATCTTCTCAGGAAGCCAATGATTCTTCCGAAATAATTGAAACCGATTCCACACAATACGAATTGATCATTACTGAACCCGGTTTTGAAAGCTGGTTTGTTACCAACCGAAAACCTGAATGGTGGCACGAACATATTTACTACAGGCAGCATAACCAGCTATATGCCAACGAATGGAATGACCGGGTAAGACAATTTAAATATGATCGGCCCTATGATTTTTTAATACACTACGACCCAACCATCAATTATGGTATTGATCTCGATTTTAAGCTCTATTGGTATTTTAAATTTATGGAAGACAAATACAACATCGATTTGATTTTATCCGACCGGAAAAACTAAAATTAAATGAAACCGGTTGTTGCTTTTTCCCAAACGAAAACCAAATCTACACACATATTTTTTCCGATTTTTATTGCATGTAAACAATCAATTTTCATCTTTGCAGTCTGAAACTTTACATGAACAAAACAAGTTTAAAAGGTTAAATAATCAAGGTAATGAATGCGGAAATTGAACACAAAGGCAACAGGTTTATCAAGGTGGTTGATGGTATGGAAAGCATACTCGAGTATGAAAGGTACGACCCGTCAACCGTGATATTCTATCATACATTTGTTCCCGAAGAACTTCGTGGACGTGGGCTGGCAACACAAATAATCAGGGAAGGTTTGGATTGGGCAATGAAAGAAGAACTCAAAATTATTCCTTCCTGTTCTGCAGTCAAAAAATTTATAGAACGAAATACGATCTATAGCGCATATTGTATGAGGTAAAAAAAGCCCGGGTTTTGCCGGGCTTTTTTTTGAAATTTTCTACACTGATCAAATATCCCAGGTTTTTCCACTGTTCAGCAAGTCATCAGTTGTTTTGATTTTGCTGTGTTGTTTTTCTGATTCGATCATTTGATCCAGTTTCTCTTCGTACGTGAAATCTTCAATGGCCCGGATTACACCCACAGCCCTGGGATAATGCGGTGGTTTCATGTTTGCAAGCAACACATGCATACCTGCTTCCCATTGGGTTTTATCGTGAACCAAAAGATCTTTTTCAGTAATTCCGTTTTCACCCAGCGTTACTACCTCGAGTTTGTTACCGTTAAAAACAATTCCTTTATTATTGTTCTTCCCGAATATCATCGGTTTACCATGTTCAAGATGAATTTGATATTCGTCGC
Source organism: Bacteroidales bacterium (assembly GCA_020438135.1). GTDB lineage: Bacteria > Bacteroidota > Bacteroidia > Bacteroidales > JAADJA01 > JAADJA01. The sequence continues at coordinate 1,377 of JAGQVF010000245.1, forward strand.
GGGTTTCCCTCGATGTAAAGTCAGCGTGAATTTTGTCATTGAAAATAACACAGTTCTGCATAATTTCGATCAGGGATGTGCCTTTGTGCTGGGCAGCTTCAAGCATAACAGCCGACATCATTTTTGGATTGGTATCCACCGCCCTGGCAAAAAATGTTCCCTGTGCTCCAATAGCCAGTTCACCCACATTAAAAGGATGTTCGATAGTTCCCTGTGGTGATGATTTTGTTTTGTGGCCGGTTGGAGTTGTTGGAGAATATTGTCCTTTTGTCAATCCATAGATCTTGTTGTTAAACAACATGATATTGATATCGAGATTTCTTCTCAATACATGAATGAAGTGATTTCCGCCGATGGCCAATGAATCGCCATCACCGGTGATCATCCACACCATCAGCTCCGGGTTCGATATTTTAATTCCTGAGGCAAGTGCAGCGGCCCTTCCGTGAATACCATGAAAGCCATAAGTCTTCACATAATACGGAAACCTGGATGAACATCCGATTCCTGAAACCACCACCACATTTTCTTTTTTAACTCCGGCTTCCGGTAATATTTTCTGGAAAGAAGATAAAATTGCGTGATCACCACATCCCGGGCACCACTTCACCATTTGGTCACTTACAAAATCATCTTTGGTAAGTTTTATTTGATTGGCTACTTCACTTTCTGAAACTGGAATTGCCATGATTAATCCTCCTCTGGTAATAATTGATTAAACTTATCCACTAATTCCTGAACCATAAAAGGTAATCCCTGCACCTTGTTATATTGGTGGAAAGTGAATTGCTGATATTGCATTCTCAGGTAAAGCACAAACTGTCCGAGGTTGAGTTCCGGAACAATGATCTTTTTAAACCTTTTAAAAATTTCCTCTGTGTTTTTCGGAAGGGGGTTGATGTGATGAAAATGCGCCAGGCTGATTTTTTTACCTGCCTGCTGCATTTCCTGCACCGCTTCAATCATAACACCATAAGTGCCGCCCCAGCTAACAACAAGTAGATCACCACTTTCATCACCAATAATTTCCTGTGGTTTAATATAATCAGCTACTCTGGCTACTTTTTCAGCACGGAGCTCACACATCAGCTGATGGTTTAACGGGTCGTGCGAAACATTGCCATAAACATCTTCTTTCTCAAGTCCGCCAATTCTATGTCGTAAGCCTTCAGTTCCGGGAATTGCCCAAAAACGGTTTAATCGCTCAGGATCTCTTCTGTATGGGAAATAGTTTTCGTCATTAGGCTTGGCAAGTGGAGGATTAATCTCCGCTAATTCGGCCACTTGTGGTATCTTGAAAACTTCGGAGCCATTGGCGAGGTATCCATCGGTTAATAAAATTACAGGGGTCATATGTTCCATGGCCAATTTTGAAGCTTCATATGCATAATAAAAACAATTGGCAGATGACGAGGCTGCAATTACAATACATGGAGCTTCTCCATTTCTTCCAAACAAAGCCTGCAATAAATCGGATTGTTCTGATTTTGTGGGCATCCCGGTAGAAGGACCGGCCCGCTGAACATCCACAATTACGATGGGAAGTTCAGTCATCACAGCCAGTCCGATCGCTTCACTTTTAAGCGACAGACCCGGACCGGAGGTGGTTGTTATGGCAAAAGAACCGGCAAAACTTGCTCCCACCGCCGAAACTATTCCGGCGATCTCATCTTCAGCCTGTAATATTTTAATCCCTAATGATTTATGTTTTGAAAGCTCCTGCAATATCTCTGAAGCAGGAGTAATGGGATATGATCCAAGAAACAATGGCCTTCCCGAACGTTCGGCAGCGGCTATAAAACCCCATGCGGTAGCTACATTACCAGTGATATTTCTGTATTTCCCTTTCGCCAGTTCGGCCGGTTCAACAGAATAGGTGATTCTGCTGAGTGCTTCCACCGAGTCGGCAAAATTATATCCTGCCCGTAATATTTTTTTATTCGATTCAACGACCAGTGGATTCGATTTGAATTTGGCTTCGAAAAACTCGTCAGCCGATGCAAAGTCACGGTTGAAGATGAAAAACATGATCCCTAAAGCGAACATATTTCTACTTTTTAGGATCATTTTGTTGTCAAGGCCCAGATCCTCCACACTGGTTTTTGTCATGGTGCTGATGGGTGCCTTGATCAGATTATAGTCTTTCAGCGAATCGTCTTCAAGTGGGTTGGAGTCGTACCCTGCTTTCGAAAGCGCCTTTTCTGTAAAGGTATCGGTATCAACAATGATGGTTCCACTCGGTTTTACCCACATCAGGTTTTTTTTCAACGGGGCAGGGTTCATCGCAACGAGCACATCTGCCAGATCGCCCGATGTGTGAATTTCCTTCTGCCCGAAGTGGATTTGAAATCCCGAAACACCCGAAACAGTTCCCTGGGGTGCACGAATTTCTGCCGGATAATCCGGAAAGGTTGCGAAATCGTTACCGGCAATTGCGGCAGCATCAGAAAACAAAGATCCTGTCAATTGCATACCGTCGCCCGAGTCGCCGGCAAATCTAACAACCACATGTTCAAGTTCAACAACCTTTTGTTCTTTGGAAGTCATACAATTTCCTGTTTAAATTGCAGCAAAGTTAAAGGTTTTATTTTTGAATAATCAACGAATTTCTGTACTTTTTTGAGTTTGATTTTCCTTCCTTCCGGTGAGAAAAAATCACGGTTAAGTTAAAGGTTTCTTTTTACTATAAATTGAGCCGTTAATTTTCGTTAATTATTGGTTAAAAAAAATTTGTTCGGATAAGAAAACCGTGCTTCACCCGTTAATGATTTATTAAAGTTCTTTGCAAAAAAAATATTTCCAAAATTGAGACATATGGATTTTTATACTTTTTAGTTATATTTCAGTAAATCAGGTGTTTGTGAATTTGGTATAGCCTTGGGAATGTGTTATAAAACTACCCAAAAACTGAGAGCCGGCAACCTGCAGAATTGAATGTTCATTTAAAAACTGTCGACCATGCTTAAATACACGGAAACGATTCTTGAAAAAGTAAGTTTTAGTAAAGAACTCTTCAGAAAAGAACTTAAAAAGTCACTGAAATTTTTGGAAAAAGAAGAGATGTTGATATTGAAGACGTGGTGTGTTTTAAATTTCGGGGCAATTTATATGGACGTTATCCACGAAGCTTTTAATCAAATACTTTAATTGTCCGAAGCGAACCACTCAGCATATGATGTTGCAGTTTCCCGCAATCGCAAACTGAAAAGTTTAATATTATCCGGAAGATCTTTCTGAATTCTTTTCGCGAAATCCATCACCAGGTTTTCACTGGTAGGCTGATAATCAACAAATATCACTTGTTTAAATAATTCCGTTGATTGATTGAAACTGTCTTTCGGTGTATTTGAATTTAAAACAAGGGCATGATCAAAAACATCCACCACATTTGATTTTACGATCTTTTTTAAATCCCCGAAGTCGATTACCATTCCCAGTTTTGGATTATTTTCCTCTGAAACCGGTTCACCCATCACCGTAACAGACAAACCGTAAGAATGCCCGTGAATAAATTTACATGCGCCATCATAGCCCATCAGTGCATGGGCCATTTCAAATGTGAACTCTTTTGTAACTCTGATTTTCGACATCATAAAAATGTTAAAAGCATCGCAAAATTAGAACAATTTATGAATCGCTTTGGTTTTACTACTTTTGATACAAATTAAA
>JAGQVF010000246.1 GCA_020438135.1 Bacteroidales bacterium
TGCGGAATAAGGTCGGGTCAACCAATAAAATTTTACTAATCAATTAAAAATAAGCTACAATGAAAACACAATTTACAACTTTGTTTCTCCTGGGATTATTTTTTGCAATCATTAATCCCGGCAATACATTCGCAGCAACTGTTGAGTCAGTTCCCGGTGGCACAGGCAACTGGAGCGATGGATCGACCTGGGTTGGCGGATTTGCTCCCAATCCCGGAGATGATATTATCATCAACGGAATGGTATTTTTCAATACGAGTACTACGGTTAACAATATAACCATCAATCCGGCAGGCACGCTTCTTCCATTGGGAAGCACCAGAACACTTAACATTACCGGTGATATTACAAATGATGGAAAAATCCAAAACAACACCTTTGCGCTTCATTTTAACATTGAAGGCGATATTTATCATGATGGCCTTTTGTGGGCGAACGGCAATACCGTTTTAACAGGGACTTCCGATCAGGAAGTCTGGTCATCCGGTCCGTTTGCAGGAAACGGTTTTTCGAGCATCGTCTCCACACGAGACATTATCATTACATCCGACATTATCTCATTTGAGAATTGCAACGTTGATTTAAACGATGCAAACGTGGTTTTCGGAAACGGTCAGCTATTTCTTACCGGTGGATATATCACCGATATGATGATCACTGCCGATCAATTAGACATTACCTTGAATGACGGTGCCTATCTGGATGATTTTACCTGCTCGGCCAACTATGTTTGGTTGCGGGATCTGGTGAATATCCAAACCGATGTTTTGTTTGAGGGAAATACTACGGATATAACCGTTGAAGTTGTTGACACACTGCAAAACACAAGCGGTTCAACCCGTTTGTTAACGGTTGATGGCAATTTACATAACAGCGGAGTTATCCGAAATAATGTGTATAACCTCAATATTAATTTATCGGGGTCACTGGTTAACTCCGGAACATGGGAAAACTACAATACCAACTTAATTGGCAACAGCAATCAATTCATTACACATAATAAAGAATTTGCCGGGGCCACCTTTACAAGCAATATGGCTGAAGGTGGTATTGCCACGGCCTTAAGTGCATTGCGTTTCATTGGGACAAACATCGATTTCAACGACGATTCATTGTATATGAATGTCGGTAACGATTCCATATTTATCAATGGTGGCTACATGTACGATATTTCTATTATTGCAAACGCAGCTCCCTGGCAGGTCTATTGCCACCAGATGAATGGCTCCCATTACGATGATGTACTGCTGGAGGGTGAAGACGTGGTACTGGATGGCACATTTGATTTTATCACCTCGTTCAATATCAAAGGAAATGCAAGGGTGGAGGGCATTTTCCAAAATAAAAACACATCGACCCAAACAGCTTACGTTACCGGCAATTTAACCAACAACGGCACCATTCAGGACAATACTTATGGTTGTTATGTGAATGTTGGAGGTGATATTTACCAAAACGGCACCTGGACCAACGACTACACAAATCTTGACGGTGTAGGGGATCAATCCCTTACATTCACCAAACCGTTTGGAGGAGAACACTTCCAGAGTTTAAAACCTTCAGGGAAGGCGATCAGCCAATCAACCTTATCATTTATTAACACGACAATTGATTTTAACTACGACACCCTGTTATTTGCTGCCGGCGCAGATTCATTGATCACCAGCGGTAATTATCTGCAGGAAATGGTAATTATAAAAGCATCCGCTAAAACGGCCGGCTTCCTGAATGTCAGTCATTACAACGATGCCTACTTCCATGACGTGATCATCGAAGGAAATACCATTGACCTGAACGGAACTTTTCAATACACACAACCAATGGAGTTCAATGGAAATGTAGTTGTTGAGGGAATATTGCAAAACCGGCCTTCAAGCAGCTATACAGCCTACATTAAAGGCGATCTCACAAACAACGGAGAAATCAGTAACAATACTTACAATTGTTATCTGAATGTTTCGGGTGACATTTATCAAAACGGTATCTGGACAAATAGCAATGTTTCCTTAGATGGTGATTCCGATCAACACTTTGCCTTTACTACTACCTTCGAAGCTGAATCACTGACCAACTTAAAAACAGGTGGAAAAGTGATTGCCAATACTTCCCTTTCGTTTAATAATACCCTCATCGATTTTAATTACGATACGCTTTTATTTGCTGCCGGTGCCGATTCATTGCTGTTGAGCCAAAAGTTTTTTCAGGAAGCGGTCATCATGAAGGAATCTGCAAAAACAGCCGGATTTCTCAATATCAGTCACAGCAATTCTGCATACATGCACGACATGATCATCGAAAGCAGTACGATTGATCTGAACGGAACTTTTCAATATACATCCCCAATGGAATTTAACGGTCATGTAATCGTAGAAGGGATTTTACAGAATTATCCTTCAAGTAATTACAATGCTACAATCAACGGAGATGTAACCAACAATGGCACCATCGGGAATATGACCTATAACAACACACTTTACATTACCGGCAACATTGCCCAAAACGGCGTATGGTCCAATTATTACAATTACCTGACAGGTACTTCAACGCAACATCTGAGTGCAACCAATCCATTCACCTGTTACAGGATTATCGACAACGATCCGGCCAGCGGACTTCAGGCCGATTCCGACCTGGGTTTTGAGAACACGGATGTTGATCTGAATGGAGCCGACTTAACGATTTCAGGTGATTACATGCTTTCCATAACCGATTCATGGTTCATCGTTGCCAACATTATGAGCAACAAGTGTGGCGTCACCATGCATGGAGATAGCTATTTTCAGAATGTAAGCCTGGAGAATGCCTCATTGTATGATTGGGTTAAAGTAAGATCGGGTTGCTCATTCTCAGGTAAGACAGTTGTGGTTGATACCCTGAGTCCGTACCCGAATATCAACCCAACGGTTGTTATTGATGGAGACATAACCAATAATGGAGTGATTAAAAACCACATTTATAATTTGTACCTCCAGGTGAGCGGCAATATGATAAACAATGGACTGTGGACCAATGTGAGCACTATCCTCAATGGAACCCCGGATCAATCCATTTACCTGCTGAATGGCCAGGAAATTGCCGGCCAGGTCTTTTTCGATGCGTTGGGTGGAGGCAGCCCCTATCAATGGTATTATGAAGGCGGAATACTGGATGATGTTGATTTTTCAGGAGAAACAAATAATTCCCTTGCCTGGCAGGTTCCGGTTAGTCCAACATGGTACGGCGACTTTTATTGCCAAACAGGAGCCGGGCAATCAAGAACCATCACTGTGGAAGGCGGGTTGATATTCGACCTGGCGGTTATGCTCGAAGGTCCCTTCAATGGAACAGATATGAATACGACATTGAACAATGGCGGATTAATTCCTTTGGCACAACCTTACAACACTGCACCCTGGAATTACAGCGGAACCGAAACCGTAGCTACTATCCCGACAGATGTAGTGGATTGGGTATTGGTTGAATTCCGTGAAACAAGCGGTGGTGCAGGAACGGCCACCTCCGGCACTGCATTTGCCACCGGGGCATTTTTCCTGCGAAACGACGGGCAAATCGTCACTTTGGACGGCTCACCCGAGATCAGGATGGAAACACCGATCATAAATGACAACCTCTATGTTGTAGTGTATCATCGCAATCACCTTGGTGTTATTTCAGCCAATCCGGTTTCGTTTGATGTGGCTCCGCTGCCCTATGATTTCTCAACCGGTGAAAGCCAGGCTTATGGCGATGCACATAAGGATCTGGGTTCAGGAGTTTACGGCATGTATGCAGCCAATGCCGACAGCGATAACGACGTCGACAAC
>JAGQVF010000247.1:0-1566 GCA_020438135.1 Bacteroidales bacterium
ATCTTTTCTCCCAGAAAATCAATTTCATTGACCCAGGTTGTGTCGGGGTTTTCAACAACAACTTGATTAGCTAGCCAGGTTAGTTTTAAATCATTTGAGATTTCTTTGCCAGTTTCGATCTCTGCATTTTTAAGGACTTTTGGGTTAATCTGGGAAAAGATTAGTACCGGTAGCACAAACAAAATGATCAGCAGGCTTTTCATAGTGGATTTTTTTGAACAAATATAAAGTAAAATTCAAAGTTATAATTATCGGATATTATTATGGAGGTCCAATTTACCGGTTTAACTGATTCAACCGATTCAACCAATAAACCAAATTCCAATTCCAGTAAATCCGTCAATCTATTAATTCCAGTCAATCTATTAAATCTAGTCAATCCAAAACCTACCGGATTACCACACGGCCCAATTGCTCGTTGATGCTTCGGCTGATCTGTTTGAGGTCTTGTTGTTTTTTGAGGAGTTCGGGGATATCTTCGTAGCGTTCTTCTTTTTCGGCGGTTTTGATCTGCTCCTGGTTTTCGGCGATGTGCTGCTCGATCTTTCGCGCTTTGAACGATAACAAGGAATTGTAAACGGCGGTGCGCAATTTCTGATCTTCGGTCACCACCTCGATCCTGGCACGGATCTCCCAGTTTTCGCTCAGTTCGTAAGGGGTGGTGAGCAGTTCGATGGCGGTATTTGCAATGCTTCTCTTTTCATGGTTGATGAAATATTTCTCGTCGGGAATTTTCCCTTTTTCAATGTGCGCCGAAAATTCATCGAAGATCTTCTGGTATTCCGGTTTACTGAAGGTGATCTCGTCGGCATTCAGGTCGTTTACGATAAAATCGGCCACCTTCACCGGGATCGTTATTTTTTTATTGAACTCATCGAGATGGTCGAATTCGATCTCCCGGTTTCCATAGTTCAGCAGCAGTCTGATCACATCCTTTTCCTGGAAAGCGGCATCATTCAGATCGAGTTCAACCTGTTTTTCAGAGGTGGCATCCTCTATCATGAAGTCCTCTTCAGGTTCCTCCCGGGCTGTTGATTTCCTGAATTTCTTCCGGATGATCTTGTTGAGCTCGTTCATCAGGGTTTGCTCGGCCATGTCCATCATTCCCGAACACTCCTTCACATACACCGAACGGGTGATCTGATCGGGGATCACAGCAATGGTTTCGACAATATCACGGATCATGCCCGCCTTTTTCACCGGATCGTCCTGGGCTTCTTTCAGCAGGATATCGGTTTTAAAGCGGATAAAATCGCGTGCCTGTCCGTCGATAAATTCCTCCACTTCGATGGATCGGTGCGACCTGACATACGAATCGGGATCCTCTCCTTCGGGAAACATCACGATCTTCACATTCATGCCCTGCTCCAGGATCATGTCGATGCCGCGGAAAGAAGCTTTGATGCCCGCTTCGTCGCCGTCGTAGAGGATGGTGATGTTGGGGGTGTAGCGTTTGATTAACCTGATCTGCCCCGTGGTGAGCGATGTTCCTGAGGAGGCCACCACATTTTCGAATCCCGCCTGGAAAAGTGAGATCACATCGGTATACCCTTCCACGAGGTAACA
>JAGQVF010000247.1:1641-6357 GCA_020438135.1 Bacteroidales bacterium
TAGATCTCCGACTCGGGGGAGTTGATATATTTGGCTTTTTTCTCTTCCTTTTTCAGGATGCGCCCGCCAAAGCCGATCACCCTTCCCGAAAGGTTGTGGATCGGGAAGATCACACGCCCACTGAATCGGTCGAAATATTTTCCGTTGCGTTCGATCACCAACCCCGACTTCACCAGGTATTTGAGCTGGTAGCCATCCGCAATCGCTTTTTGTGTGAGGGCATCCCACGAATCGGGACTGTATCCCAGTTGAAACTGCCCGATCACATGCTCCCGCAGGTCACGGTTTTTATAATAACTTAAACCGACCGATTTTCCTTCTTCGGTTTTAAAAAGCTGATCGGTAAAATATTTCTGCGCCCAGGCCACCACCGCAAACAAACTCTCCTTCTCCGATTGCGCTTCGATCTGTTCGGGCGTTTGCTCCTCCTCTTCGATCTCGATGTTATATTTTTTGGCCAGGTACCGAAGCGCCTCGGGATAGGTGTAATGTTCGTGATCCATCACAAAGTTCACGGAATTTCCGGCTTTGCCGCAACCAAAACATTTATAAATTCCTTTGGCCGGTGAAACGGTAAACGATGGGGTTTTTTCGTTGTGAAAAGGACACAGGCCGATCATGTTCACACCCCGCTTGCGCAGTGTTACAAATTCGCCGACAACCTCCTCCACACGGGCGGTTTCAACGATCGTTTGTATGGTATCTTTAGGAATCAAAACCTGATAAAATCAAAGCGAAATTACGAAAAATAGACCTTGAAAGCCGGAATCCGGAACAGGGATTTCCGATTATTTCATCTCATACACCACGGTGATCACCGTTTGACCCACCGCCTTTAATGTCGGTTTGCCGATCTTGTCCATGGTATCTTCCACGGTGTGCCAGTGATCGAAAAACGAACGGTTGACCGAGTTGGGATCGAGGTGGATGATATCGATGGTGGGTATGTTGCGTATCTCGTTGATGTATTTGTGATCGTCCTCGATGTAGCCGCCCTGCTCAAACACGAAATAATTGCCGAAGCCGATGCGGTTGGCTGTTTCCCACACTTTTTTCACAAAGCCCGGGGCATACATCAGCGAATATCCTTCCATCAGAAATCTCGCATCTTTGGCACCGACCATATCGAGCAGGATCCCGAAAGAAGCAAAATAATTCATGGTATGCGGATTGCCCGCCCAATACTGCGATCCGAGGCCCCACCAGTCGCCTTCACCGCGTTGCTGCGAATCCTGCGGCGGACCGTAATCTTCGGTATCGAAAAAGATGATATCAACCCCCAGTCCGGGGTCTTTCATGCTGAACTGACGGGCAGCTTCGAGCAACACCCCGACGCCACTGCCACCGTCATTCGCTCCGTCGATGGCTGTCCGGTGATTGGCCTCATCCGGATCGTGATCGGCAAAAGGCCGTGTATCCCAATGGGCACACAATAAAATCCGGTTACTTATCCCGGGATTGAACACCCCGATGATGTTTTTCCCGTTCAGTACCGTGCCATCAAATGCCCTGGTTTTAAAGGACTGTATAAAAGCGGTATCGGTAAATTCACCCAGTTTATCCACGAGCCATGAAGCGCAGGCTTTATGTGCATCGCTATTGGGCACCCGCGGACCGAAGGCCACCTGTTTTTCAATCCAGGCATACGCCGAATCGCTGTTAAACGACGGAACTTCCACTTTTACTTTGGGGGTTTGTTTCTTCTCCTTTGTCGGTTGTTTACCAGCCTCATTACAAGCAAACAACATGAAAACCGGCAATAAAAAAATGAGGTTTATCTTTTTCATTTACTGAATACTTAAAACGTTAATGTAAACACGGTTCCTTCGTCGGGCCGCGATTTCACAGAGATGGAGCCTTTGTGCAGATGCATGATCTGCCGCGACAGGCTGAGCCCGATCCCTGAGCCTTCCTTTTTTGATGTAAAGAAAGGCATAAATATTTTATCGATGATGTCGGGTTTGATACCCGTTCCGTTATCCGCCACTTCGATGATGGTGCGGTTGTTCTGGTTCTGATAACCGATCAGCGACACCTCCGGGTTTTCAACCTGTTTTACGGCATCGATGGCATTCAGGATGAGGTTGATGAACACCTGGTCGGTGAGGTCGGGATCGGCGGTCAGCATCAGGTCTTCGGGATATACCCGGCAATTGCACTTGATACCGATGGAATCGATCCTGGGTTGCATCAGTTGTTCGATCCGCTCGAAAGCCTCACTGATCCTGAAATACCTGAAATTGGGCTGTGGGATACGAGTGAGGTTCCGGTAGATGTCCACAAAGTTAAGCAGTCCCTCGCTGCGACTCCTTATCGTATTCAGGGCATTTTCTACATTCTCCACATCCTCGTCGTCGAGGGCTTTCAAACTGCGCTTCTCTTCCGAATCGTCGATCAGCATCTCGTTTACGGTGGATGCCAGGGAAGAGATCGGTGTGATAGAGTTCATGATCTCATGCGTCAGCACACGGATCAGCTTTTGCCACGATTCGATCTCTTTCTCTTCCAGTTCGGGATGAATGTCGCTGAAAGCCACCAGAACATACTCCTTCCCGCGCATTCTGAACTCGGTGGCGTACATCGACAATTGTTTGATCTCATCCTCCATAAAAAGCTTCACAAGGATCTTATTCCCGGCCTTGAGTTTCATCAGGGTTTCAGGAAGATCATCTTTCACAGCGCTCAGATCGTTGATGTTGCGAATGATGTTTTTTTTGAAGATCCGCTTCGCGGCATTGTTATACATATCGACATCACCCTGCGCATCAAAACAAAGGATCCCGATGTTGACATGCTGCACCACCGTTTGCAGGTAGTTGAAGTGTTCCTCCTTTTCTGCCCTGCTTTTTTTAAACTCTTCGATCACCTCATTGAAGGAGTCGCTGAGCTTTTCAAAACTTTTCCCGGTGTTTTTATCGGAAAAGGTGCTTGAAAAATCGCTGTACCGGATGCTGTCGAAAAACTGTGTAAGCCTTGCGTTGGTGCGGTTCACATATACGATCAACTGGTACACCTGGAAAACGATCAACGCTCCGAGGATGATGCTGCTGATCTCGTGACGGGCCACATACACGAGGTAGGCAAACAAAAAGATGCTTGCCGTCAGGATCACGATCCTGGAAGCGACAACCAGGTAAAACTTTTTAAATATCATATTTTTCGAGTCTGCGGTAGAGCGAAGCCCGCGTGAGGCCAAGCTCTTTGGCGGCTTTGCTGATGTTGCCGCCGTGTTTGTCGATCACCTTGCGGATGAGCATTTTTTCAGTCTCTTCGAGGTTCATCGAATGTGCAGTGAGGTCAGGTGACTGATCGTTGTCCATCTGCGAAAGGAAAAAATCGTTCGGCTCCAGCACATTCGATTCGCTCATGATCACCGCCCTTTCCACGGCATGTTGCAATTCACGGATGTTGCCCGGCCAGGGATGTTTTTCGAGGCGTTTGATGGTGGACTGGCTCACCCGTTTCCGTTGTGCGTTGTACTTTTTACTGTATATCTTCAGGAAATGATCTACCAAATCGGGCAGATCTTCCAGGCGATCTCTGAGCGGCGGCACGTTGATCTCGACGGTGTTGATCCGGTAAAGCAGGTCCTGCCTGAATTTATTTTCCTTCACCATTTGATACAACGGCATGTTGGTGGCACAAACCAGTCGAACGTCGATGGGGATTTCCTTGTTGGTCCCGAGGCGGACAACCTTGCGGTTTTGCAACACACTCAGCAGCTTCGACTGCAGGCCCAGCGTGAGGTTCCCGATCTCATCAAGGAAGATGGTCCCTTTGTCGGCTGCTTCGAAACGGCCGGCACGATCTTCACGGGCATCGGTAAAGGCGCCTTTCTTAAAACCGAATAACTCACTTTCGAACAACGACTCGCTGATGGCACCCAGGTCGACACTGATGAACACCTCGTTGCGACGTTGCGAAGCACGATGAATGGCCCTTGCGATCAGCTCCTTTCCGGTTCCGTTTTCGCCGAGGATCAGCACATTGGCGTCGGTTACGGCGACTTTTTGAGCGGCTCCCAGTACGCGGTCCATCGCCGGCGCTTTGCCGATAATCTCCGTGTAGGCATTGTCCTGATCGGCAATGAGCACCTTTTGTTTTTTACGCAGATCTTCGAGCTCTTTTTTCGATTCGCGCACTTTGAGGTTGGCGGTAATGGTGGCAAGCAGCTTTTTGTTTTCCCAGGGTTTAAGCAGGAAATTGGTGGCGCCCTGCTTGATGCCCTGCACAGCGAGCTCGATGTCGCCGTAGCCGGTGATGAAGATCACTACGGCTGCCGGGTCGATCTCTAGGATGACGTTGAGCCAGTGAAACCCCTCCTTGCCGCTGGTGGCGTCTTTGGAAAAGTTCATGTCGAGCAGGACCACATCGTAATTTTCAACCGCGAGGAGATTGGGGATGTTTTCCGGTTCCTTTTCGGTGTGAACGATGCTGAAATGTTGTTTTAAAAAAAGTTTTGCTGCCAGGAGCACATCCTGGTCGTCGTCGACGATGAGAATCTTCGCTTCGATTTTATCCATAAAAAAAAGCTGTTGTAACCCATTATTTTATTGAGGACAAATATATACAATTGTTCGGAATCGGACAGGGAATTTTGTGGAGGAAACAGGGACTATTTTATTTCACTGAGATACACAGAGAAGGCACAGAGGTACGCAGAGAAATCGTTTGCTTTGATCCTGATTCCCCGGGGAAGCCAAAGTATTTGTTGCA
>JAGQVF010000248.1:0-2088 GCA_020438135.1 Bacteroidales bacterium
GCACAAATTATCCAGACTGTCATTGGTGGAGCGTATTCCGTTTATGCTGCTGATATGGATGGCGATAGCGACATGGATGTAGTATACGGAACTGACACCCGGATAGCATGGCAAAAAAACCTCGACGGCGAAGGCAGTTTTGGCGAACAACAAATAATCTATGCATCCACATTCGGCGTGGCAAAAGCACTTACCTGCGATATTAACGGTGACAATAAAACCGATGTACTCGGATTTTATCCAGGTCATTTTTCATGGTTCGAAAACCCGGGCCTGGTCTCTGTTCAGGAAAATCAAACGAGTGAATTTTCTGTCTACCCAAATCCGGCTACGGATAAAATATTTTTAAATTCTGAAAATCCGGTTTCAAAAATTCAAATTTACAATCAATCAGGGGAATTGCTTTTAACAATGGAAAAAACATCCATGATCGATATTTCAATGCTGAACCCAGCTATTTACATCCTCAAAGTAACTGATACCAGGGGAAATATTTTCACTGTTAAAATTGAAAAGAGATAAAGTCACACAATAAAAAATTGTCCATCATGAAAAGAATAAAGCTAATTGCGGCGCTTGCCATTGTTCTTACCATCCACCTCAGCGCATTTTCACAGGGTGTTGGCATCAACACCGACGAATCCGATCCCGATGCCTCGGCTATTTTGGATGTAAAATCAACCACACAGGGAATGCTTGTTCCCCGGATGACGGTTGTGCAGGCTTTTGCCATCAGCAACCCGGCTGAAGGACTGTTGGTTTATGCCACCGATGTGGAAAGTTTTCTCTATTTCAAATCCGGCACCTGGAATTACCTGACCAGTGAGTTTGCACAAATGATAGCTGATAAGGATTTTGATACAAAAATCACCACAGGAAATGGATTGGATCCTGACGATGATATCATTGAGATCTATCTGGGCAATTTCGATAATCCCCGGTTTCGGATTGATTCCTTGCGTATCGAACCCCTTTCCGACAAAGTAATTATCGGAAAGGAAGCAGGTAAAAACAGCTATAATTCGCATTTTGTAGTTGCCATCGGCGATTCTGTCTTGCACAATTCACAGGGATGGGAGAATGTGGCTGTTGGATCCAAAAGCATGAAAAACAACACCAATGGTGGTGCTAATTCTGCCTTTGGAACAGGAACACTGTATCAAAACACACTTGGAAATTACAATGCAGCCTCCGGATACAAAGCGATGTTATACAACACAACAGGTAGTTATAATACAGCAAACGGGAGTGTTGCGCTGTATTACAATACTTCGGGAACCTTCAATGCTGCTTTTGGCTCTAATGCACTTTTTACGAATTCAACAGGATCAGATAATACTGCAATTGGCTCAACCGCCCTACAGCAAAATGAAACAGGAGCTGATAATGTTGCTGTGGGTTCTGCATCGATGGTCTTTAATTCAGAAGGAAACAAGAATTCAGCTTTAGGGATGCAATCACTTTACTTCAACAATATTGGATACGATAATACTTCATTGGGTTATACTTCGATGTTTTATAACCGGTCGGGATCACGAAATACTGCGGTCGGCTCACAATCGTTAAGAGCAAACAGGGCCGGCAATTATAATGTCTCCGTTGGATATTCTTCCTTGTATTCAGATACAAGTAGTCATTTCAACACGGCCATTGGCTCCTGGGCCCTCGAAAGCAACATGAATGGATTTTCAAATGTGGCCATTGGTGTTAAAGCTGCCTCACAGGGCACTGCACAGTACAATATAGTTGCCATTGGTGATTCGGCATTATTCCACAGTGGTGCCGGGACTAACCCGGGTGAAGGTATACAAAACACGGCAATCGGTTCGAAAGCTATGTACGAAAACACCACCGGATTCCTTAATACGGCCCTCGGATACCAGTCGGCATACAATAACACTTCTGGAGATCATCTAACTGTTGTGGGCGCTTTGGCCCTATTAAATAATATGGATGGTGATTACAATACCAGTATTGGTGCCAGTTCGATGGCTTATAATACCAGTGGATTTAATAACACTGCCCTCGGTAGTAAAGCCCTTCATTTCAATGAAACAGGATATTACAACACAGCCATCGGTTCAGATG
>JAGQVF010000248.1:2143-2352 GCA_020438135.1 Bacteroidales bacterium
AATGTAAACGGGCAAAGAAATTCTGCGTTGGGTAATTTAGCAGGATCGGGTGTTATTTCAGGAAATTACAATACCATAATTGGAGCGTTTGCTAATTCGTTCGACGGATCATTCAGCAATTCGGCTGCACTGGGTGATGCTGCACTAATCACCGCAAGCAACCAGATCCGCCTCGGTGATGCAGGTGTTACAAGTATCGGTGGATATAC
>JAGQVF010000249.1:0-1793 GCA_020438135.1 Bacteroidales bacterium
ATGTAACAACATAGGTGGTGGTCGATTCGGGTGTCACTGTAATAGAATCAGATGTATTGCCACCCGGTTCCCAATAATAAGTGTAGGGTGGATATCCGTTAAACACCTCCACCGACAAGCCCACTACGTAACCCTGGCAGGTGATGGTGGAGTCACTGATGGCACTGTTCATAGTTACGTAATCCATTATCTGAACAGACACTGTGTCGTAACGGATGACACAGCCCAGGGTGTTTTCCAAAATGATTATTAATTCCTCGTCTCCCTCTATAATATTATCAAGAACAGGCTCAATCGACAGGATGACAGAATCCACGCCTGCTTCAAAAACCAGTGAATCAGGCAGGGCGGTAACAAAGTCGCCCCCATCGGGATCAAAAGCAGTTGGATCGGCATTCCCAAAATAGGTTAGGTACAAGGTTCCCGGTGAATAAGATGGATCAGTAAGTCGAATCGACACATCTGCATTTACTAAACTTTCTACAGGGTTAGCACTGATTTGAGGTGGTGAAAAGGTTATATTTTTTTCATAACCTGGGGGTTTACATAAGTTTGCTTCAAGAAAAATCCCACTATCTACTATATCATCTATTAAATCGGCAATGCCCAGGGTAATATGATAGCTTTCACAAGGGATAACAGGTATTTCTGCAGTTAGTACAGTTGTTAAACCATCATATTCCAGTAGTAGCCCACCCTCATTGTTAATATAATATTCACAATTTATACAAGGACCATTATTTTGGAAGCCATTGTTAATAGTGGCACATGATACCGGCACAATTGAATCTAAGTTTGGAACATTCGCAAAATTTATATTATTATATATCCCTCCCTGTGGATCAGGGCCAATAATAAAAATGCCACATACATCTGCGTATCCATAGTTTGCTATACTAGGGTACTCATCACTTCCAAAAATATACCTGATACGTAGTGTATCTGTTTCAGGAATAAAATCAAATGCCAGCAAGGCAGCATCTATTGATGTCCAGGTTGTTAATTGTTCCAGGAGTGTACTTCCCGGCATTCCATTCATCCTTGAAATGCCTTCAGAATTATTTGGCCCCGGTATGCTATCCCCGTTACCGGAAGTGAGAAAAATACCCCGGTTCAATCCCAATTCGGCGCTATCTCCTTTGTTAAATATACCACTGGCAATGGCAGCGCCCTGGTAGGTGACGTTATCATAATAAACCCCTTCGCCGAGTAATGTTTCAACCAGTGTTTCGGCATTAACAGAAGGATCTTCCATTGTGGTGATCTCAATCTGGTTTTGTGCCTGTCCGGTAGAGATGAAGGCGATCAACAAACTCAGCATGCCGATCCTGACGTAAAGATGTTTCATGGTAAAATGTAAAAGGGTTAAATGAATCGTAATTATTTATGAACCAGGATTCTTTTGTGGGATCTTTTATCGTCGAGTGAAAAATGCATTATATACAATCCGTCAGCCACATCCGATAAATCAATAGAGATCAGATTGTCTGAAATCTTTTGTTGTAATACCGGAATGCCCAGAGAATTATACAAAAGTATGTCAAATCCATTTGCGTTCCGAATGATAACCTGTTGCTTTGCAGGATTTGGGAATACAGATATTCCCTTAAAATCTTTATTGTTATAACCCGTTTCAATATCGGCCACCACCACCCATTCAGAAGGACAACCGCCCGGGCCAATATATTCATACACAACAGGAGTGGAAAAATCATAAACGGTGCCTGTAGTAGCTAAGCAGTTTTCAAAAGTTAATGAGGGTATCAAGGCAGTGAGATCGGTACCTTCCGGAA
>JAGQVF010000249.1:1818-2727 GCA_020438135.1 Bacteroidales bacterium
CACCATACACATCAAAAGGCAATCCCGGATTGAGTGATTTTTCAAAATAGAAAATTTCCAATTCACAAACCGGGAAAACCATTACCTGAATCGAATCGCTCACCGTATCCTGGCACAAATCATAAACATTTACATAATATATGGCTGAGGTATCCGGGGATACAGTAAGCGTATCGTTGTAAATGGAAAAATCCTCCCATTCGTATTCATACGGGGGAAAACCATTCAAAGCAGTAACGGAAAGATCAACGGTTTGACCCTCACAGATCACCGTGTTAGGTGTGGTTTGTGTTTCCATGTCAATGTAATCTAAAATAGTGAATTCCACGGTATCATAGCGGACGATGCAGCCCAGTGTATTTTCGATAACGAATTGCAGCACTTCCGGGCCTTCGGTGATCCCGTCCTTTACGGCAGCCACATGAATGAATGCTGAATCTGCGCCTTCCTCAAAAATTGTACTATCGGGGACAGCTTCCAGAAAATCGCCTCCGTCGGGATCAAAGGCTGAAGGGTCGGCTGTACTTCCATTCATGTCCCAAAAAACAGTGTAAGGGGAAAACTCCGGACTTGGAAGACTGAACATAATAAACGCTTCTACACAGCCTTCAACCATATCATCTGAAACGCCCTGTGGATAAGGTTCTAATTCTGCCCTTAGCTTCGGCCTTTCAAAACTGTTTTCTTCGATAAAAATACCCGAGTCGGTCATATGATCACCGGCATCGGCAATTGCCAGTTTAAAGTGGTAAGTTTCACAGGGAACAACCTGCATAAAGGCAGTCAGAACATAAGTCAACCCATCGTATTCAAGGGTTAAACCGTTTGTATTATCTCTGAAAAACTCGCAATAATTACAAGGACCAGTCGGAACGGTTCCGCATGGAGCATTTCCGTTGTTTACATTAT
>JAGQVF010000015.1:0-21478 GCA_020438135.1 Bacteroidales bacterium
ATCATTGCAAAGCTTAACGACCACACCAATAGTCTTATTCTTAACTCTTTTCTGGTTAGTAAAGGAATAGTGGTAACACACCTGGCACTTAAAAAGAAAAGTCTTGAACAACAATTTCTTGAATTATTAAAAGAGAGCGAATGATCCGGTTATTAAAAATAGAACTGTTAAAGGTTACTAGCTACAAAGCATTCTGGTTTATGATCGGTTTTTATCTGCTTTTACTGGCATTGATGATTTTCGGAATACCGGGTTTGATAGATTATGTGGCTGAAAAATCGGGTGAACCGACTCAATTCAGAATTTTTAAGGCTATCGTTTTTAACTTCCCCGATATCTGGCAAAATATTGCTTTCGTGGCGAGCTTTCGATATTTTATCAAAATTATATTGGGATTGATCGTGATCATTCTTATTACTTCTGAATACCATTTTATTACGATCAGGTCGAATATTATCAGTGGTTACAGCAAAAATGATTTCCTGCTTGGGAAAATTGAGTTTATCTTTTTGCTCGGTATCGTTTCCACGGTTGTTTTATTCCTGTCGGGATTATATCTAGGGTTTATCCACTCCTCATCAACAGCCATAGGTGATATTTTCGGCAAGATGATTTACCTGTTGGCCTATTTTATTGAACTGGTCACTTTTCTGTTATTCAGTTTACTTTGGGGCGTTTTATTGAAAAGAACAGGTTTGGCTTTCATCGGTTTGTTTGTTTATCTGATTGCTGAACCGATCATCGAATATAACCTTCCCAAAGTAATTTCACCTTATTTACCGCTCAACGCAATGAATAATATCATTCAAAGTCCGAATACATCGCTCATTAAAGTCAAAACACCCGATTTCAATTTTGATTTCCAGGAATTCGTTTCATTTACAGATGTTTCAATTTGCGTGGGTTATGCAGTACTTTTTGTATTTTTAACCTGGTGGATTATAAAAATACGGGATATTTAAAATGAAAAACAACGGGCATGTCCGGTACAACCTGTTTTTAATTTCTTTGCTGCTTCCGGTCCTGGTTTTCAGTCAAAAAAGCCCGGATCCTGATAGCCTGCTTCGGGCACTATACCTAACCACCCAGCCATCAGAACAAATAGAAATCAACAATTTGCTGGCAGAAGTATATTTTCCAACTGATCCAGCAAAATCCAATTCCTTTGCACAACAAGCTTTGTTTCTGTCCGAATCAATCGACGACCGGAACGGTAAAGCAATTGCCCTGTATCATCTTGCGAGGATTGAGAACAGGTCAAACGATATCGACAAGTCACTCGAATATTTAAATATCGCCATGAATATTCTGAAGTCAACGGGTGATCAGGTTTGGCTTCCCAAAATCTACACCCTTGGTTGTCTTATCTATAAGAAGACTCTTGAATATGAAAATGCACTGAATTTCGGTTACAAAGCGTTGAAGATATACCAAAAAGCAGGCAAGGATGATCAGACAGCTATGGTTTACATGATGTTGGGGGGTATCTATTTTGACCTTGGCAACTATGCCAAATCCAGGGAGTTATTTGAGGAGAGCCTTGCTACATATACCAAACTTGGAAAACTTTCTGAAGTTGCTGTCATCCAACATAATATCGGCGAAGTACAACTTGAAGCAGGCAACAATACGTTGGCTTTGACATATTTTGAGAAAGCAATTCCATATTTCAGATCGACCGGAAATCTGAATAATCTGGGCTATGTATATAATAGTATCGGAAATGTTTACCTGGCCCGGCATCAATACGACTCGGTTACAAAATATCTCAGTAAAAGTTATGAAATCGCTATCTCCGCCGATCGCCCAAGGTTGCTTTCTGCAGTAGCCATCAGTCGGGGCAATTTTTACCTGGCTAAGTCCATGGCCGATTCAGCTCTGTTTTACTTTAAAATAGCTTTGAATGCCTCAACTAAAGCAAACCGCATTATTACTCAAAGGGATGCCTTATTGGGACTAAGCAAGGTGTTTGAAGTAAAAAAAGAATTTGATAGTGCATATCAATTTCACAAGAAATACAAATCTCTGAGCGACAGCATTATAGATGTCAGAAACCAGTACAAAATAACCAGGACTGAAATGAATTATTTATACGAGCACGAAAATCAACTTTCAGCTATCAGGCAGCAAAATGTAATTTTAAAATACCTGATGATCGCTGCAGTATTGTTTGTACTGCTTGTATTTTTAGTTCTTATTTACGGAAGGCAGAAAATAAAATTAAAGAATTCGAATATTGAAGCGTCGTACCTGCAAATGGAGCAAAAAAACCTGCAGGAAGAGATCGACAATAAAAACAGGGAACTTACAACCCATGTAATGTATCTGGTTAAAAAAAATGAGTTGATCAATTATATCAGCGAAAGGCTTCAGAAAACGAAATCACATTTCAAATCGGATAATCAGAAAAAGATTGAAAAAATCATACTCGATTTGCAGAAAAATATTGATGGTAACATTTGGAGTGTATTCGAACAAAGGTTTCAGGAGGTTCACCAGGATTTTTATAAAAAGCTCAATGAAAACTATCCAAATCTGACAGACAATGACAAAAAACTTTGTGCATTTCTGAAACTGAATATGACTACCAAAGAGATTGCCAATGTTTTGCATCAAAACCCAAACAGCGTTGAGGTAGCCCGAACCCGGTTACGAAAAAAGCTTGGTATTTCGGGCAAAGAAATCGGTTTGACAACTTTTTTAACACAAATTTAATGAAGGTGATCAGGTTCATAGCTATTTGGTTTTGTGTACTGCTTGTTTCCGGAATGTACGCCCAACGCTCCGAAAACATCGACAGTTTGCAATCATTGCTATTAAAACCTTTAACCGACACCGGCCGTGTTAACCTGCTGAACAGGATTGCAGCAGATATGTACTATTCCAATTCGGATTCCATCGAACCTTATGCAAGGGAAGCATACAATTTAGCAAACAATATTGATTACCAGAAAGGGATTGCCGAAGCATTTAACAACCTTGGTATTTTTTATCGCTCTAAAGGAATCTACAACGAGGCGATAGATTACTTTTTTAACAGTCTGAGCATCATGGAAGGTCTGAATGATGTAAATGGTATTGCCAGGTCTTACAATCTTATCGGTATCATTCACTATTATTTGGGTAATTATGACCTGAGCCTTGATTACTATCTTAAGGCACTAAATATCAACGAAGAACAAAATGATAAACAATGGATTGCCGGAAATTCCAATAACATTGGGATGATTTATGAATTAAAGGGAGATTACAGTAAAGCACTTGACTATTATCTGCTTTCATTGAACATGAACACAGAACTTGGACTAGACAATTGGGTTGCCAACAACCTTGGAAATATTGGAAGCTTATATCTAAAAATGAATGATCCACTGAGCCTTGAATTTTTCCAGAAAAGATTGCAACTCAAAGAAAAAATAGGTGATAAGGAAGGAATATCGCGTTCTAATTTCCTTATCGGAAATTACTATTTAAACAGAGGTGATTATCAGAAAGCAATTTCTTTTTATATATCAGGTTACGAATTTGCATCGGAAACAAAATCGTTAATAAATCTGCGTAACAATAGCGAAAAATTAAGTGAATGTTATGCCAGGTTAAATGAATTTGATGAGGCTTATCAATATCATAAATTATTTAAAAAATACAGCGATAGCCTGAACCTCGACCAAAATTCTGTTAAAATTACACGGTTGCAAATGCAACATGAATATCGCGAAAAGCAACAAATTGAAAAGCTTAAAAACGAGCAAAGCAGGGTTAAGCACTCACTGGTGTCAATCGGATTGTTCATCCTGATTACCCTAACAATTTTATTAATAAACAGGCAGAGAAGCATCGTGAAAATAAATAAACGCAGACAGCAACAGCTGTCATTAAATAATCAAAGTCTTACTGACCAGTTGAAATTTAAAGAACAGTTGATGCAGGACAACATCAATTACCTGCTCGACAAAAATGAAATAATTACAACTACAATTGAAAAACTGAACCAACTCAAAAGTACTATCGCCCCTGAAAATGACAGGTATATTAACGATGTGTTGATAGAATTGAAAGGTAGCAAAGCAGATGACACATGGGAAGAATTTGAATTGAGGTTCAAACAAATTCATCATAATTTCTACCAAAAACTTTCTGAACTATTTCCGGGGTTAACAGCAAATGAAGTAAAACTTTGTGCATTTCTGAAATTAGATTTGCGCAGTAAAGATATTGCTGCAATCACAAAACAAAGTGTAAAAAGTGTGGAAATAGCCAGAACTCGTCTTCGCAAAAAGCTTGATCTGGTAAACAAAAACATTTCACTTGCCGAATACCTGAATAATTTGGATTAAGTGGGTGTTTTAGATCCCTAATACTAAACCTACAACCTACATATACCTAACCCTCTTATTTACTGTTTTTTACCAATCCAATGTAGGGGTATTGTAGTGGTATAAAAGCTAATATGTATTGTTTTCCCGGTCTGATTTTTTCGAGCTGTAGTGATTTTGTTATATCTAAAAACTTGCATTCTAATTCTAAAGCCTACACTTTTGCCACAGAAATTTTGATCTCTATTGTATGAATCGAAAAAAACTATCCGTCACTTCAAAAGACTTTGACGAGGAAATAAAAATCTACATTAAAAAGAAAAAGGAGGAGAACCAGGCACTTAAGAAACTACTGGCCGCACTGGAGAATTCAAAGAAAGATAGCGATTTGGTTACCTTTCATAAATAAAACGTTCTTTGTAATCTTTTGTATAATGGCAACAGCAACAATAAATACTGAAATATTCCTGGCCAATACCGACAAGTCAAAGGAACTGCTATACAAACATTTTGCTCCCAGAATGTATGGTATTTGTCTCAGATTCGCCGGAAACAAAATGGAAGCAGATGATATATTGCAGGAATCCTTTATCAAAATCTTCAGAAAGATCAAAAACTTCAGGAACGAAGGGTCTCTTGAAGGTTGGATAAGAAGAACGGTAATCAATACTGCGATAAACTTTTATCGCCGAAATACCAGGTATGCAATGATGAATGACCTGGAAGGTTTCGAAAAGCAGGATGAAGACTACGTGAATATTTATGATAAAATATCCTACGATGATCTTCAGAGATTAATTTCAGAATTACCCAACGGGTACAGAACGGTTTTTAATCTCAATGTCATCGAAGGTTATACCCATAAAGAGATAGGAGAAATGCTCAACATCAGCGACAATACTTCAAAGTCTCAACTTACCCGTGCCCGATCGGTTTTGCAGAGCAAAGTGGAGGCATTATTCAAAGAAAAGGTGAAAATACCTTTCGAAGACTTCAGGGTAGTACGAAATGATGCCGAAGAACTAAAACTGGATGTGGAATATTCACAGGCAGTATAAAACATGGATAGCAAGCAACATATGTATAAAATCAGAAAATAAATACATCATCCAATATTGAATATATAAGTACGTTATTATATAGTATTTGAGATTGTTCTTTAAAATATTGAAAAAATAAAAGTAAGGTGTCTTTCCTTAATTGGTTTTGGTTAATAATTAGGTTTATTCTTTTCCTTTCTTAAATAGCCTTACTTTTTAAACCGGTGGCAGAAATTCTGTCGCCGGTTTTTTTTGTTAAAAAATAAACAATATTTTTTAACAAAAAAATTAGGAAATTGGCAATTCAATTTATTATCTTTGCAATACGCTATTTGAAATAAAAGAAATTTAAGACGAAGTAAGGTGAACATCCTTCAAAAATTGGTTTTGGTTAATAATTAGGTTTATTCTTTTCTTCTTTTCATCACCTTACTTTATAAACAGGCAAGAGAATCGCTCTTGCCTGTTCTTTTTTACAGACATTTCATTTTGCATTCCTCCCTGAACCGATTTCTTAAAAGAAGAAGTTACCTTTGTGTTTTATTCGAAAACTTAGAAATGAATAGCAATCATGCGCGGCTAAAAGGTGTATTTTTCGCATCAATAACAGCATTTTTCTGGGGGTTTCTGGCAATTGCCTTAAAGGTCGCCTCCGGGATGGTAGATCCACTTACAATTGTTTGGTTCAGGTTTTTGGTAGCCTTCACCTTTTTGTTTATCTACTTCACAATTTTTAAAAAACAATATCTATCCATTCTAAAAAAGCCACCGTTGTATCTCATTATCGCATCCCTCGGGCTTGGCATCAACTATCTGGCTTTTCTATATGGATTAAAACTAACCACACCCGGAACTGCACAGGTAATCATCCAGGTGGGACCGATCCTGTTGGGGGTGGTGGGCCTGGTATTTTTCAAAGAAAAAATCAGCAGAAGACAAGCTATTGGGTTTATGATTGCCGGCTTGGGGTTATTTATCTTCTATCGTGAAAATATTTCAAAAATGGTAGAAAATGAAGAGTTGTTTAACATGGGAGTAATTTGGATTGTTGTCGGTGCAATGGCCTGGGTTGTTTATGCTACTTTTCAGAAATTACTCGTAAAAAGGTATCCACCTCAACAACTTAATTTATTCCTCTTTTTTCTACCTGTTTTGCTTTTTTTCCCCTTTACCAAATTAACTGATTTTGTAGGATTATCATGGCAAAACTGGTTATTACTCATTTATCTGGGATTAAATACACTCATTGCCTACGGGAGTCTGGCTATGGCGTTCAAATATATCGAAGCCAACAAAGTAAGTATGATCGTAACCCTTAATCCAATCATCACTTTTGTAGCAATGGCAGCACTTACCTATTTTGAAGTAAGCTGGATAGAGCCGGAACTATTATCGATCAGAGGATTATTGGCTGCCTTGCTGGTACTATCCGGTGCAATCATGGCTGTTTCTTTTACAAAACCAGCAAAAAAGAAAAATCTCAATGAGTTGATTTCGAACAACTTTCCTAAAGAAAAATCTGATGATTAACGAAAGATCATTCCCTGATCCGGAGCGCTATGACACAATTCGCACCATAGATATGCACACAGGCGGTGAACCCCTGCGGATAGTTGTGTCGGGATTACCTCCACTACCCGGGAACTCAATACTGGAAAAGCAATTGTACTTTCGCGAAAATCTCGATCATTTGAGAACACGTATCATCCATGAACCCAGAGGACACAATGACATGTATGGAGCCATTGTCACCGGGTCTGTCATAGATAACTGTGATTTTGGTGTATTTTTCCTCCACAATGAAGGGTATAGCTCCATGTGCGGACATGCAGTATTAGCTTTGGCCAGGTATTTTTATGATAATCCTTATAATCAATTTAATATCTCCGCATCAAATATTCGACTTGAAGTACCGGCCGGCATTGTGAACGCACATGTGCACCTGAGCAACGGGAAATATCATGAATCTTCATTTATAAATGTTCCATCCTTTGTTTATCGCGAGAATGTTGAAGTTACTCTTTCAGATGGAAGGGAAATCAATGTGGATATTGCCTTCGGAGGGGCTTTTTATGCGATTTGTGAACTTGAACAACTGGGATTATTGGTTACTTCTCCCGCAAAGAAATTTGTTGCCCTGGCAACTGAAATTAAAGAGACCTTGATAAAAACGATTCCAATAATACATCCGATTGAACCAACACTCGGATTTTTATATGGTGTTATTTTCACCGGACCCTCTGAACAAGGTGAAAACCATAGTCGAAATGTATGTATATTCGCCGATAGTGAACTCGACAGGTCTGCAACCGGAACGGGCGTAAGTGCACGGGCAGCACTTCATTTTTTAAGAGGTGAAATGAAATTACATACAAACTATTTTATCGAAAGCATCATTGGGTCTATTCTTTCGGTGAGTATTACTGAGGAAACTGAATTTGGAGGTTATAAGGCAATTGTTCCGAAAGTTGGCGGAAAAGCATACTATAGCGGCTTCCACGAATTCATTTTTGAAAAAGATGATCCTCTCCGAAATGGTTTCAGGCTTAAATAATTAAAAGAACTACCATGTTAAAATACACATTCTTTCTGTTCACTTTGATTCAATTAAGTTTGTCAGGACATTCCAGCGAACTCAAACAAAGATTGACCAGGTTATCAGACAAATTTGATTTTAAAATAACTGAACTTAAAACCGATACATTTTTTGAAGAAAAATTCCTGATAGAGCTTAGCCAACCACTCGATCATGGCGAAGATATGAGTGAAACATTTACACAAAGGATTTATCTCTCACATCGTGGGTTTAATAATCCTGTCGTTTTTATTACCGAAGGATATGCAGCTGGCTATGCACAAAACCCGAGGTACATCAATGAATTATCAGGCATTTTGGAGGCAAATCAGGTGTGTGTTGAACACAGGTATTTTGGGAATTCAATACCCAAACCCATTGAATGGAAATATCTCACCATTAAAAATGCTGCTGCAGACCATCATCAAATCATTACAATTTTGTCAGAAATCTATGGGAATAAATGGATCAGTACGGGAATCAGCAAAGGGGGCCAAACCGCCTTGTTCCATCGATATTTTTATCCTGACGATGTAGATGCCACCGTCGGTTATGTTTGTCCGGTTAACTTTTCGAAAGAGGATAAAAGGGTATATCGTTTTCTTGAACAAGTTGGAGATTCGATAACTCGAAATAAAATTTATGCATTTCAGTATAAACTGTTGAAAGACAAAGCAAAATATCTTGCCATTTTTCGGGACCAAACAGAAAAAAAGAGAATTTCTTTCAACATGAGTATTACTGAAGCATTTGAGCTTACGGTTCTTGAATATTCGTTTGCATTCTGGCAATGGGGAATGACACCTGTCGATTCAATCCCTGATACGACAGCTTCTCCGGTGCAAATAATCTCACACCTGGGCAAGGTGGCAGGTTTTGATTGGGTTTCTGAAAAAGGAATTGAAAGAATGCAGCCTTTTTTCTACCAGGCTATGCTGGAGATCGGGTTTTACGGATATGATATAACTCCATTCCAGGATTTCGTTTCATTTAAAGAAAATCCTGGTTTTGATTTTACCCTTCCCGAGGGGATTGAAGTTCATTATGACCCGTTACCAATGCAGCAAGTCGATTGTTTTATCAGGCATCAGGCCGATAATATTTTATTGATTTACGGTGAAAATGATCCCTGGTCGGCAACAGGCGCTGAAATTACATGGAATAATGATGTGGTTAAAATTATTAAGCCGGATGGCAGTCACATGACGCGCATAAAAAATTTGCCGGAAACCCAAAAAGAACTGGCAATAAGCACATTGAAAAGATGGTTATCAGAATGATCAGTTTTTTAAGGTTTGAAGAACCTCAGATAATTGGTTGATATCAACGGGTTTTGTAAGATAGTTATTCATGCCTGCCTGCATGCTCTTTTCTTCATAATCTTTAAGCGCATGTGCAGTTAATGCCACAATCGGAATTTCGGGATCTTTAACGTTGTCTTTTCCCATTCGGATCGCTTTGGTGGCCTCAAGTCCATCCATTTCAGGCATTTCAATATCCATTAGAACAGCGTCAAAATCCTTTTCACTTAAAATCTTTAAAGCTTCAAGGCCATTTTTAGCAACCTCGGAAGTGTGCCCCATCCGGTTGAGAAATGCAACAATCACCTGTGCGTTCAAAATGTTATCTTCTGCTATCAACACATGAAGCTTTTTACCATTTGGGGATGTATCCTCTTCAGTAACCGAAGTTTTCTGTTTTTCAGGCTCATATTCCAAAACTGCAGTAAACATAAAATTACTGCCAGCTCCTTTGTCACTTTCAACCCAGATGTTGCCATCCATCAATTCAACGAAATGTTTGCTGATCGTAAGGCCCAATCCAGCACCTCCATACTTCCGGCTGGATGTATCATGCTCCTGCGTAAAGTCCATAAAAATCAGCTTTTGCTTCATTTTTGAAATACCGATGCCTGTGTCTTTTATTGAACAGAACAATCCAACCTGTCCATCAGAGGTTTCCTGATCCGACACTTTCAAATCCACATTGATTGATCCTGATTCAGTAAATTTTAAAGCATTTCCAACGAGGTTATACATCACCTGCCTGAGTGCATCCTTATCACCAATAAGGTTTTTCGGAAGATTATCATCAATATGATAGGTAAGTTTGATTTTTTTACTTTTCGCATCGAGGTAGAAGGCATTGATCACAGACTCCACTAACATTTTCAATTCAAATTTTACCTTTTTGAGTTGAGTGCGGCCTTTATCTATCTGCGAATAATCGAGGACATCTTTAATCAGTGCAAGCAAGTGTTCTGTTGAGTCCTTAATACGTTGCAGGTTTACTCTGAGATCGGGATTTATATCTGATTTCATTGTCAAATCGCAAAACCCGATAATGGCATTGATCGGAGTTCTGACCTCATGACTTATATTGGCAAGAAATTTATTTTTGGTTTCATTGGCCATTTCAGCGTGTTCCTGGGCTATTCGCCGTCTTTCATTTTCTTCTCTTAGCCGTTTTGTCCTTTCCTCCACCCGTTTTTCAAGGTCGGCATTCATCAATCTCAGTTCCTGGTTCTTTTTCAGTTTTAATTTATATCTTGTCCAAAGAATAAAAATAAACGAAACCGCAAGTAGGGTAATGAATATGATCACATTACGAATATTCTTTTCCTTCAGAACTTCCATTTCAAGATCGAATTCGCGGATGGTTTGCTTTTGCGCCTCCTCTTTCAGGTGGTATCCCAACTGCATAATGGAAATCTTATCGCTTGCCTGCTCTTCGGTAATGGACTCATTAAGAGACGTATATTCTTTGTAATACATCAGTGCTTTTTGGTAATCGCCAATTTTCGACCATGTTTCCGACAATTCGAGCAAAGATTCCTTGTTCACAGCGAGTAACCTGATCTGCTCTGCTATCGATCTGCTTTCATTCAGGTATTCAATGGCTTTATCATAATCGCGTGACATTTTGTAGGTGATACCAATATTTTTAAGCGTAACAGCTATCAGGTTTTTATCACCGATATTTTTACTGATCTCCAGAGATTTTTGATAAAAATCGAGTGCGTATTTAAAATTACCGTTCTGCCTGTTTACGTTTCCAATGTTGTTGTAAATGCCCGATTTTTCGTCACCATATCCCTCACTTTCATCCAACGAAGCAAGTGCTTCTTCATACAAATGAAGTGCTTTGTCGTTTTCATTCTCATACCAGAAAATATTTCCACGGGAGACCATTGCACTCGAAATAATGCGCCTGTCGTCGATTTGTCTGCCCATGTTTTCGGCCTTGTTATAATAATCCATAGCCAGTTCCGGATTTCCCAAATTCCTGTATACAATCCCTGTAAAAATCATGGAATTTGCCAGACCCTCTTTATCGTCCAGGTTTTCATAAATTCTCATTGCTTTTAGATGATAATCGAGGGCGGTAGAAAAATCTCCCAACAACTTATAAACCCTTCCACAACTGTTGTAACTCTTAGCCTGCCCACTTCGATTATTGTTTTTCGAATACATTTTCTGGGCTTTCAGATAAAAATCCAATGCCCGAATGTTTTCTCCTTTAAGCAAATATGCTTCACCAATTTGGAAATATGCATCAGCTTCTCCCGAACTGAAATTAAGATCAACCGCCATTTCAAGTGCTTCATTTGCATACTGTATGGATCTATCCGGATCGGATACTAACATTTTATCGGCAAGCTTTATCAGAATTTCTATACGTTCAATCCCCGAAGCTTCGGTTAACTTTTGTTTAAGAGAATCCCGGGTATTGGTGTCGAAGGTTTGAGAAAAAAGACTGCTGGTGGCAATCATTATCCAAAAAATATATGCCGGAATGATTTTTTTCAACAAAGTAAATTTGAGATTATTTGAAGCCTTATTACGTAAATTCCAAAATTAGGAAAATTGTACGAGATTTTTTTTTATTGGTTTGGTTAATTCCGGTTTTTTTAATTTAAACATATTCTTCATCCCATTTTTTAACCGAATATTTTATAATTTTGCACGCTGATTTATTGATAAATCCGGTCGCGTAGCTCAGCTGGATAGAGCAGCAGCCTTCTAAGCTGCGGGTCACAGGTTCGAATCCTGTCGCGATCACAAAAAAATCCCTGTCTTTTAAAACAGGGATTTGCTTTCTGGTCGATTTTTTTTTTGATTACCTCCTGATGATCAGTTTACAACTCCCGAGCACATTTGTATCCGATGTTACCCAGATAAAATACAGCCCGTTTTCAATTCCTTCATTCCTGAAAAAACATCTTTCTGATGTTGTTATTTCTTCATGAACAACCTCACCAAGCAGATTAAATACTGAGATTTTCACCGGTTGTTGCTCAAAATCAGGAAACTTAATACAGGTTTCTGTGCTCATCGGATTTGGGGCAACTTGTACAACATCAGATTGCGATTGATTTGAATAAACGTGAGTCAGCAAGCTGTCACAATTATAAGGTTCCCCCCATTCCTCATTGCCTGTGTGATAATAAACTATCTCTTTGGAATAATGATTACCGAAGTCTCCGTAATTCCAAAAGGGACCACCCAGTCCATCTAAAAAATATTTGTGCTCATAAATTTTGGTATCCTTCGTAATGATCTGCTCAATACAATCATGGGGTTCGACAGAATAAAAACCATCGTCAACAATAAATTTAGCCATGCAGTCGTAAGCATTATCAAAGTATTGAACGTACCATGCATACAAATTGACACCATTTTCAGAATTCACAAAATAACGGGGCACCTCCAGGTTTAATCCTCCGAACTCAAAACCCTCGGAATCGATTGTTTCATGAATTGTATCCTGGTAAAAAATTACAGTATCATCACCATATATATGGTAAATGATATTCTCGCGGGCACAGCGTTCCCAGAAAAGTTCCACTGTATTTCCACTCCATGTTTTTTCTGTCAGTGTCCGGATTTCATAACGGTTCTTTGTGTAAGCTCCCATTAAACTCTCAATAATGTGAAGGTGAAATTCGTCCCCAATGTCAAAACTATAAATATCATGAATGGTGAGGTTTTGAATACCTGATTCCGGTTCACTCATTCCGGCAACCTCAAGTTCCTCAACCGAATCGAAATAATAGTATTCATCCCATCCGAAAAGGTCAGGAAATAGCCTAAACACCAATGCTTTCACCATGCCATAATGTTTACTGATCCATAGTTGTTTATCATTCAGGTCATGACTCAGATTATTCCCATTGCTATCTTTCACCTGGAAGGTAAAAACCTTTACAGAATCGGTCAATCCCAGAAATTCCGTTTCGTTCACCGAGTTTACGGTTGCAGTTACATATCTGCCATCTGCAAATGCATAGCTGGTCCAAGTATTTCCGGCATTCACCTGGGTTTTGATCAGAATGGCTTCATCATTAAAATTATAAAACAGATGATCTCCATTGGGATAGATGTCGATTTTACGGCCAATCCATGAGGGCCAGTCTCCCGAGAGACAACCACCCCAGTTTTCGCCACCAATCACAGGAAAATTGTAATACGATGCGAAACCTGTGTTGTAAACCACAGAGTCAATGTCGATGGATAAAAACCGGTCATTTTTAACAAATGTGTAACTTATGTCCTGATTAACACATTGGTAATTTTGAGAAAATACCGGAACCGACCAAATGGCCACAAGAAGGAAGGTAATTGCTTTTTTCATAGTTTTAAGGATTAGTTAGAAACTTAATAAAAGTATAAAGATTATTTAACTTTGATAGCGGTTTCAAACTTCTTACAAATTTTCGGTCTTTCTTAATTGACATTTTTTGAAACATTTTGGTTGGATTGATTGTTAGGTCATGTTGGTTTTTACCTGCGAAATAAGAGTATTGGACTCTTATATAAAATAGATAAGTTAATACTTTGATGCCGTGCAATTATCTGTTAAAAAATTCAACATTTTTGAACCTATTCTTTTAAGCGCCGTAGAATTTAGCTTTAATTTTTAGTTTTTAAATCAAACCGAAAAAGGTAATGCTTTTTAATTCGATTGATTTTGCTGTTTTTTTGCCTGTTGTTTTTCTTCTCTATTGGTTTGTAACCAATAAAAACCTGAAAATTCAGAATGCGTTGCTGCTGGTGGCCAGTTATGTTTTTTATGGTTGGTGGGACTGGCGCTTTCTATCCCTCATCGTATTCAGTTCGATCGTAGATTATTGGGTTGGGATCAGTATAGAAAAAACCGAAAACACAGCCAAAAGAAAAGCACTGCTAACCACAAGTATTCTCGTGAACATTGGATTCCTGGGATTTTTCAAGTATTTTAACTTTTTCTCAGAAAGTTTTGCAGATGCATTCACCCTGCTGGGAAATTCATTCGAACCTGCCCGATTGAACATCATTTTGCCGGTGGGTATTAGCTTTTATACATTTCAAACCCTCAGTTATTCAATCGACGTATATAAAAGGAAGCTAAAACCAACACATGATCCGGTTGCTTTTTTCGCTTTTGTGAGCTTTTTTCCGCAACTGGTTGCCGGGCCCATCGAAAGAGCTACCAATCTTTTACCGCAGTTTTACCGGAAAAGAACATTTGAATACGACAAGGCGGTAGATGGTCTTAAACAAATGTTGTGGGGGTTTTTCAAAAAGATAGTTATTGCCGACAACTGCGCCATGTTTGCCAACGATTTTTTCAGCAATTATACCGAATATAGCGGAAGTACATTGTTACTGGGAGCTCTGTTTTTCACCTTTCAGATTTATGGAGATTTTTCCGGATATTCAGATATTGCTATTGGAACGAGCCGGCTTTTTGGTTTTAACATCATGCGGAATTTTGCCTATCCTTACTTTTCAAGAGACATAGCCGAGTTCTGGCGACGCTGGCACATTTCACTGTCAACCTGGTTTCGCGATTATGTTTACATTCCCCTGGGTGGAAGCCGTGGAGGCACATGGATGAAAGTTCGAAATACCTTTATCATCTTTGTGGTAAGCGGTTTCTGGCACGGAGCCAATTGGACCTTTATTGCATGGGGAGCACTTAATGCCATTTATTTTTTGCCCTTATTATTACTAAAACGAAACCGAGCTAATATTGAGGTTGTTGCCCACGACAAATTTTTCCCGTCGTTTAGGGAGTTTGTGGGAATGGCCATTACTTTTTCACTTACCGTTCTGGCCTGGATTTTTTTCAGGGCAGAAAGTATGGGGCATGCTTTCAGCTATATTGCCGGAATTTTTAATGAATCTCTGTTTTATGAACCTCAGTTCCAGTTCAGGACAGGTGCTCTTAAAACCATCGTCCTGATACTTTTCCTGTTGAGCATTGAGTGGGCAGGAAGACGTGATGAACATCCGTTGGCCAGGTTGGGATTTGCCTGGAAGAGACCTTTCAGATGGGCAATGTATTACGGCATTGTTATTCTGATCCTCAGTTTCGCAGGAAGACAGCAACAGTTTATTTATTTCCAGTTTTAACATGAAAAAGTTTCTGATCAAAATAGCGGTTTTTATTGCGATTCTCATCGTTTACAGCGGTATCAATTACATGATCAACAAAACACTTTTCGATCAGAGGGGTGTTCCGCTAAAAAAAGTGAATGTGTTGATTGCCGGCGACTCGCACACCGGAAAAGCACTGAATCCTAAATTTTTTGAAGCGGCACGAAATATTTCACAAAATGCAGAACCTTTCATCGTCACTTTCTGGAAACTTAAATACATCCTGCCGGAAATGGACATCGATACACTTTTGGTTGGATTTGGACACCACAGTATTTCTGCATTTAACGATTACAAATTCAGCGATAAACGCTGGTCGGCGGAAATGTTTAAAAGGACTTTTCCCATCCAGAATTTCCAGGCTTTGAAACGGGTTCCAGTTGATTTTAATAGATTTTACAGTATTTATTTTCGAAACATGTGTTTATATCCGAATCCCGATCAATACAAATTCCTCGGAAGATTCGAAAATTATGATTTCAGCGATATAAGCAATACAGATATTGTGATCGGACGACACTACTACCTGTACGGAGAGGATATGGGTGTTTCCGAAACATCCATTGCCTATCTGGATAGTATCGTAAATCTTTGCAGGCAACAAGATATCGAGCTATTTTTAATAGGCAGCCCTGTAACGCCAAACTACTACGCTGAGATTCCTGCTTATATCAGGAAGAGGTTTGAAAAAGAAAAACGAAGACTTGAAGCCGAAGGAGTAACTGTGATTGACATGTCCGACAATTTCTACAAAGAGAAATACTACCTGGATGCCGACCATTTAAACATAAAAGGTGCTGAAAAATTTACCGAGGAAGTGATCGGAAACATGGAATAACAATCCGGCATTGGCTATTCAACTGATTAAATAATGTACGGCAAATCTTTAGAACCGATAGCCCAGACTTGCATAAATGCGGGTATAAGTAGTGATGTCCTCAAAGGTGCCTTCGTAATAAACCGAAAACGAAAGTTTTTTCATCATTTTCCAGGTGAGATTGAGCTCCCCGACTTTCTGTTCGGTGGTGAACTCCGTGCTTTCATAACGGTAATCGATCATCCTGAAATTAATTCCACCGAATAATTTTCCGGGCACTATATCTCTGGAAAGCCCCAGGGCATATATGTTCCCGTTCAGGTAAGCGGTTTCGAGCAAAGTAGCAGAAAGGGTAACCAGCGCATCTATTCCCGGAACGTTATTGTAGGATACATAGCCATAAAAATTGCGGGAGGGTCGCGGATCATCTTTCCGGTAGCGATATCCTGTATTTAACCCAATGGAGAGGTTTCTGGCCGGGCGCACATTCACCTGGAATCGCCAACCCTGCAACATTTCCATCTCGAGCAAACGGTCCAAAAATTCCTTGTCCGACTCATAATAAATAACATTATTGCGTGCACTGTATGAGAGTGAAACCGAAACAGGTCTGATGATCCTGTAACGAAGCGATAAATATGCATTGGCCAGATCTAATGTATTTTGCTTTTGTTGATCGATCACCTTGTACAGTTCCAGTTCGGCCGAACCGAAAAAATAGAGATTCTTTACCAGGGTATTGGTGTGCTGAAAATAGGCAAAACGCCTGTCGGTATTCGATCCGTTTCGCTGCTCAACAATGGCGAGGCTGTTTTGCATATTGCCCTTCCCGGTAAGGTAAGTATGCGCTCCGTAAGCTCCGAATTGCAGCAGGTTAAAATCAACACCATAATTTCTGTAATCGGGCCGTGAACCTGCGATGGCACCAACCGTAAAATTATTCAGCTGCGTTTCGAATTGCAATCCATCTACAGCACCCACATTCGAAATTTTGGGGTTGATACGCCTTCCGAACCACATGTTTGTGTTCTCCGTGAAATCATATTTCACCGCGAGGTTGTAGATCTTCAATCCGTTGAACAGATCATCTTTGATCTCATCCCAGCGATCGTTTGAATGAACGAAAGTCATGTAACTTTCCACCGACACCTTCGAACCGTTCAGGTTGGTTCCGCTATATGCAAAACGGTAGCGCATTCGTTGCCGCATCGGCGATGAATTATTGGCAAAGTTGGAGTAAGATGAAACCGTTACCCTGCCATAAATATGCTCTTTTCGTTCGCTATTTCCCTTTTTATCCTGAATTGTATCAGCTACCACTTCAACGGTTTCGGGAAGAGTATCTGTGGTTACAGGTATAACCGTTTCAATTTCTGAACTGCCTTCATTTTTAATTGAAGTTATGATATCACCTACCTCAACCCTGTTCCCGTTCAGTGGTTCACAAACACAAGAAATAGAGGAAAGATTAGTGACCCGCATAGCCGGTTCTAAAATGCCATTCTTCGTAATAAATAATGTATCACCCTCTTTAATGGATTCCGTTGTCGGAAATTTCACATAAATATTTTGTGAAGTGATGTAGGAAACCGTTCCGTTCAATACTTCATCCGTTGTTTGCCCGGTGAGTATCAGGGAAAATATGATGCAGATTAAGGATGTCAATATAAATCTCATAATCACTCGGTTTAACGAATTCTGGTTCTGATGATCGACTTGCTTTCTTCTCCATCCGGATGACACTGGTAACACGCCAGGCTGTTGTACTGGTAACCGCTTACTTCATCGTGCTCATCATCCATTTCCCCCTGCGGATGACAGGTTAAACACTGAAATATCGAGTAGTTGGAAGGATTGGAATGACAATCGCTGCACTGGTTCCACTCGTCATCATGCTCACCGCTGTAGATGGGAAAATAAAGATTATCGTGATCGAATGTAGAGGGTTCCCACCCGTTGTTGGTATGACACAACTCGCAATCGGTCGGGAATTGTGCGGTTTGATGATCCGGGTCATTCGTTTGGTTATAATCATCGCTGTGGCATCCGAAACAGGTATTGGGTGTTGTATTGTAATTCCCTTCATGACAATCGAAACAATCATCAGCAATGGTTGAATGTGCTCCGGTCAGAGGATAAAAATCATTATGAACCGGAAATGCCGCCGGCTGCCAGTTGGGATTTGTTGTGTGACAAAGCTCACATTCGTTGGTCAACCCCAGCGTATTGTGATTGGGATTGGTTGATTGATTATAATTGTCCTGATGACATCCGGCACATTCGTTGGGTGTGTTTGTATAATTTCCTTCATGACAATCGAAACAACTCGTGGTTGAATGTGCCCCGGTTAGGGGATAAATATCATCATGACCACTGTAACTTGCGGGTGTCCAGCCAGGTTCCGTTGAATGGCAAATTTCACATTCCTGCGGAAAGCCCGATTCGATGTGATTGGGATCGGTGGCCTGGTTAAAATCATCGATGTGGCATCCTGCACATTCGTTGGGCGTATTGGTGTAGCTTCCCTCATGACAGCTGAAACAATCCACCGATGTGTGTGCTCCGGTCAGCGGGAAATTGGTGGTATTGTGATCAAATCCCGCAGAACTTCCATCGGGATGACATTCAAGACATGCGATACTATTATATGTATATCCCGACATCCCCTCATGTTCATCATCCATTTCTCCCTGGGGGTGACAGGTCAGACATTGAAAAATGGCATAGTTGGTTGGATTGTTATGGCAATCGCTGCATTGATCCCATTCACCTTCATGTTCGCCGCTGTAGATTGGGAAATACATTCCATCATGGTTGAAATTGGCCGGTTCCCATGCCGTTTGGGTGTGACAGGTCTCACAATCAGTTGGGAATTGGGCTGTCTGATGATTGGGGTCGGTTGTTTGGTTGTATAAATCTGCATGACAACCAAAACAGCTATTCGGGGTGGTTGTGTAATTTCCTTCATGACATTCGTAACAATCAGAAGCAATGGCCACATGAGCACCCTGTAATACGTAATAATCATCATGAACCGGAAATGCCGCCGGCTCCCAGTCGGGGTTTGTGGTATGACAAAGTTCGCATTCGTTGACCAGTCCGAGGGCATTGTGATTCGGATTGGACGAACTGTTATAATCATCCTGATGACAACTTGCACAAGCATTGGGTGTGTTGGTGTAAGTACCTTCGTGACAGGCAAAACAATCGTTAGAGATCTCTGCATGTCCGCCGGTGAGCGGATAATAATCGTCATGAATCGGGAACGTTGCCGGCACCCATCCCGGATCGGTAGTATGGCACTGTGCACAATCATTTGGGATACCTTCCTGCACATGATTCGGATTGGTTGTTTGATTAAAAGCCTCCATATGGCAGGCATCACAATTGACCGGAGTTCCCTCGTAACCATTTGAATGGCATTCGACACAATCAGTTTCAACGTGCGCTCCCGTTAAGGGGAAGGTTGTGGTTGCGTGATTAAAAACATTTTCAGCATCACCGGTCGGATGGCATTCAAAACAAGCCTGGCTGTTATAAATATATCCGTTCACTTCATCATGCTCTTCATCCATCTCGGGTTGGTTGTGGTCGTGACAACTGATGCAGGTGAACTGTTGATAATTTGAAGGATTTTCGTGGCATTCGGAGCAATTTATCCATTCACCTCCGTGCTCACCTGAATAGATCGGGAAATACAACCCATCATGTTCTGTGAACGATGCCGGTTTCCAGTCGGGATCTGTGGTGTGGCATTGTGCACATTCGTTTGAAAATTCCGCTATTTCGTGATCGGGATTGTTTGCATTTTCGAAGTCCTGTTGATGGCAATCGAAACAGAAAGTAGGTGTATTGTTAAAATTGCCGTTTGTATGACAGGCAAAACAATCCTCAACAGCATGTCCTTTTGTAAGTGCGAAAAATTCGTTATGACCATCAAACTCAGCCGGTGCCCAACCCACTGCGGTTGTGTGGCATTCGGCACATTCGGTTGAAAACCCTGCACCCTGGTGAGTCGGATTCACTGCAGCAACATAATCCTGCTGATGGCAATCATAACAATAAGTGGAAGTATTCTGGAACATATTATTCGGGTGGCATGCAGCACAATCATCAATTTCATGACCCTGTTTTAATGGGAAAAAACTATGGTTAAAATCGCGATCCGACCACGAATTGGAGTAAATGGAATGACATTCTATACAATTCTCCGAGAAGTTACTGTGGTCGGGAATTGCAGTCTCATAATCCTGCCGGTGGCATTCATAACAATCTACACCACGGGGTTCAAACCGCAGCAGGGAAGCCGAAGGATGGCATTGAAAACAATCGGCTGTTGCATGGGGGCCGAGCAATGGGAATCGACTCTGACGATGGATCTCACTGATGTTCTCCACCAACCAGGATGATGTGGAATGGCAGCGGTCACAATCCATCCCAACAGTTTGGTTATGCATATCCGTATGACAGGAAACACAAGCATTATCCGCCTGTGAAAAAACCAGAGTTGGATGACACGATTTGCAATCAACATCTTCATGCATACCGGTAAGCTTAAAACGGGTATCGTTGTGCCTGAAGGTGAAAGTTTCCGGCTGCACTTTCCAGCTCTCGGATGTGTGGCAGTCCTCGCAGGCGATGGTGAGTTCTTCTCCGTGCGGCGACTGGGCTTGCAGGCCATAAGCCAGCAGCATGATCAGGATTATTTGTGACAATCTGCGCATTTGAAACTGGGTATTTTATATAAAATGTATGTCGTGTTTTCTGCTGTTTGAACCGGTTTATGACATTCCTTACAAGCCACATTCTGATGGGCTCCACCCAGGCTGAATTGTGTTTTGTTGTGATCGAATTTTGAAGCTTTCCAGTTTTCATAATCATGACAGGAAACACAACCTGTTTCTCCTCTGGCTTCAAATTGTTTGTAATGAATATCATTGTGGCATTGGGTGCAGGTGGTTGTCAACTTTGAAAACCGTTGATGAACCTCCCCGTTGGTTTCCGCAAAATGACAGGAGCGGCAGGTTTGCGTGGCATGCTTCCCTTCCAGTTTGTATTCGGTTTTGTTGTGATCAAAATCGATCTCACTCCAGCGGCTTTCGCTATGGCAACTCTTACAGGTGGCTTCAGGGTAATATTTTTTATCAAGGTAGGGTTCATGGATATCTTCATGACAATCAACACAACGCAACCCGATGTTTTCGAATTCCCAGCGGTTTGAACTTTCCTGCAAATGACATACAAAACAAGGTGTGGCGATGTGTGCGCCTTTCAACGGGAACGCACTTTCATTATGTTTTTCAAGGGTA
>JAGQVF010000015.1:21574-28566 GCA_020438135.1 Bacteroidales bacterium
GTGACAATCAGCACACAAATCGTGTTTAACAGGTTCGGTATAACTACCGGTGTGACATTTTTTGCACTGTACATTCACATGTTTACCTTCCAGCAAAAAGCCGGTGGCCGAATGATCGAATGTTTCAATCCCCCTGATTTTTTTAAACGATTCTTCTGTATGGCATTCGGCACAATTTTGTCCAAAACGGTTGTTATGAACATCTTCATGACAATTAACACAACTTGCGAATTGAAGCCCGGTAAACTGTTGCATCTCCTTCCCATTGGAAATAACAGTCTTGTGACATTTATCACATGCCACATCCTGGTGTTTGCCAACCAGCTTAAATTTTGAATCAGCGTGATCAAACTTTTCAGCCGGTTTAAATTTTTCAAATCCATGGCAGGAAATACAATCTTTTCCCAAACTTTCCTGATGGTAATCTTCGTGGCAGCTCAAACATACCTGATCCAAACCGAGGTAGGTATATTTTTTATCCCGGGCATCAGCCAGTTGAATGTTTTCTTTCTTGTGGCAATCTTTACATTGCGTTCCGGCATGTTTACCTTCGAGCGTATATCCGGTCAAATCATGGTCAAACTGTTCGGTATCAAACCGGATCAATTCAAATTTCCGTCCATGATGATCGCTGTGGCATTCGATACATTCCTTTCCCTTCACCTCGCTGGAAGTGTGATAACCCTTTCCTGCATCAACACGTGACTTCAGCAATTTGTGACATTCCAGGCATTTTTCACCCGAAACATTTTTCCCCAGCAAATGACATTTTGTACAATTCGAAATGCCCTCAAGATGGGCATGCGGCTCAGCCAGGTCTCCCGGAGAGATCTGCCCTTTTACACCTGCAATCACAACAAAAAATATTGCAATTGCTACGAAACCGACCCTTGTTTTTTTGCCCATGAAATATAAAAATACATAAAATTATGCGATGAACTTCTTTTATCCTTTCATCACTTGCTATTAATGTTTTAACAATGCTTCTCCAAATTTCTTTGTGATCCTGATTCCTGATTTCTCAAGAAACTGGGTGGGTAATTCACCT
This sequence comes from Bacteroidales bacterium, assembly GCA_020438135.1. Classification (GTDB taxonomy): domain Bacteria; phylum Bacteroidota; class Bacteroidia; order Bacteroidales; family JAADJA01; genus JAADJA01. The sequence goes on from JAGQVF010000015.1 coordinate 22,623, forward strand.
CCGGCAAATATATACACGAGGTCATTTCTCAGCCGGATGGGTTCATCCGGTTTGCCATTGGTAAGCAACACTTCCTGTGATTTAATTTCCGAAACGTTCGTTTCGAACTTTATGTCCACCCTGCCCTGTTCGATCGCTTCTGAAATCTTTTGTTGGTTTTTGGATTTGAGACGCGAAAACTTTTCACGTCGGTAAGAAAGCGTTACCTTGTTTTGATCAGCCAACAGCAGGGCAGATTCTATAGCCGAATCACCACCACCAACCACCAGGATATCTTTTCCTGAAATTTCTTCAGGTTCCAGAAGGCGGTAAGCCACTTTTTCAGATTCTTCACCGGGCACATTTAGTTTTCTGGGTGTGCCCCGACGTCCGATCGAAAGCAAAATCCTCCTGGTTGAGATTTCATCCCCCTGCGAAGTTTTCACTATAAAAATGCCGTCCTCAGGGATTATTTGTTCCACCTTGGTTTTTTCCCTCACTTCAATTTCATTTTTTCCCAGCACTTCATGCCAGAGGTTGAGCAGCTCGCTCTTACTTGTTTCCTGCAGACTTACCTTTCCGTGTAAGGGTAACTCCATGGCTGAGGTCATCACAATTTTAGAACGGGGGAAAGTAAAAACCGTTCCTCCCAATGTATCCTGTTCAAGGGTTACGAATTTCAAACCCAGCTTTTTGGCTGTAAGAGAACCCGAAATACCAGCCGGACCCGCACCAACGATCACCAAATCATAATCGGCATTATGGCCCATTTTGATCGCCTTCAGCATATTTTCGACCGCCTGTTTTCCCTGCTCGACTGCATTTTTGATCAGGCCCATTCCACCCAGCTCGCCTGCTATGTATATTCCCGGAACATTGGTCTGGAAGTTTTTATCAACATGCGGAAGTTCAACACCTCGCTCTTCGGTTCCGATACACAATGTGATAGCCTCCGTTGGGCAGGCATGAAAACAGGCTCCATGACCGACACACCTCGAAGCATTGATGGTGGTGGCTTTCCCGTTCCGGATCCCCAGAATATCTTTTTCAGGACAGGCTGTGATACATGCACCGGTCTTGATGCAACGGTTCACATTCACCACAGGATGCAATGAAACCGGCTCGTGCAGGCCTTCCTCTTTAGCCTGTGCAATTTTTTGCTCCACAGCCTTCGATTCGCGCTTCTGTTTTCGCAAATATATGATCACAACCACCGCACAAAAAATCAGGACGACAGCATAAATCAATATGTTCTCAATAAGTACTTCCATGTATTAAAAAATCCATGTATAGCCGAAAGTGATGGCTACAATTATATGTATGATCATGATGATGAGCATCACCAAAGCAAAAGGTAAATGAACCACGTGCCAGTATTTAAAGAGGTTCTGCATGGTTGTTAACCTTTCGATTTTACGGTTCAGTGAGGTTTCATTTTTGATGATCTGAATGATGTTTTTACGTTCATCAGCCGGTATCGATTTTGCTCTCAATATCCTTTTTGCCTCACCAATGCTTTTTTTGTCTTCCAGGTAGTTCTTAACTAGTCCGCTGAAAAATCCACCTGATGCTGTATTTCGTCTGGTTGTAATGTTGATGATCAGGTTCCTGCTCTCCTCATCCAGGGTTTTGCTATTCTGCAGAACTTCGTCCATGTCTTCCTTCATGTTGCGGATCTCATTCAAACTGAGTTCACGTCCTTCAATTGTCCTTGGAATTTGAAGATAAATGAAGCGACCGGCAATTCCGCTCAGAAACACAGCCACCATGCTCCAGAAGCTGATCGCTACAATGCCCCCGAATTTAAAAGCGGTATGAAATAAGATCATGATCGGACCCAGTGTAGCCAGAAATATATGAAACTCTAACCAATACTTCAACCGGCCGAACTTTGCCAGAAAACGGTATCTTTTTCTTGCCATATAGCCGAAAACCCCAATCGTTAGCAGGGTTGAACCGATGATCCCCAGCCCATGTCCGAATATTCCGCTTGGTTTGAGAGCTGTGTGATCTTCATGATAAAAACGTTCTTCAAATGGGGAATTGTAATAGCTAAATCCTGTGTAGGTCAGGTAAATAAAAACACCTGTAACGATGAAAACCAGAACGCCGATGTATAATTTATGAACTGTGTCAGACATGATTGCGATGAAATATTCCCAATCTTATAGCAGCAAATATACACATTGTTACATATATAGGTAACTATTTTGCATGAAACTAAATTTTTCCGGTTTGAATCAGGTGTGTTAAAAATTGAATAAATCTTTTTTATTGTTTCATTTATAACAATTTAAACAAGACTATTTCTGGCACAATAATTTTAAAAATTTTAAATCATTTATTTTAAAAAAAGATAAAAAACTAAATAACATACCAAATGTTTGGTGAACATGAAAAGCAACAACAATAAACAAGGTCAGCCTATCAGCCGGTATCACATCATCGATTTGTTCGATAAAACAGTGAAGAAAAAATTTAATCTTTACAACGGATTGTTTCTTGACCTGCCCTATCAAAATGTAGAAAACATCGGCACTTTGATACCGGTTTTGCAACAGGAAACCAAAAAAGGTCTGGATGAAGGAAAGGACCCGCAACAAATAATTGAAGATTTTTTCGAAAATCAAACTGCTGCCAAAACCGAACAGGATCGAATCGATTTTATGTTCAGGGTGATCCAGTATGTCGAACGGCAAATTGTTCTGTTCGACAGTGTTGAAGATTCGGCTATGCCTTTTATCCGGGAGTCGGAACATGAAATTTCAATCCGTGATTTGATCAACAGGTTGGAAAACGAGCACGATACGGCTACCATCAAAGAGAAACTTGCACAATTTAGTACCCGCATCGTTTTCACAGCCCACCCTACCCAGTTTTATCCCACCCGTGTACTCGATATCATCCGCCGGCTCAGAAATTACCTGCATGTTAACGACATCGAAAATATTGACATCACACTTCAGCAACTGGGTCTCACTTCATTGCTCAATTCCGAAAAACCGACACCTCTTGAGGAGGCCCGAAACATCGTATATTTTCTCAGAAATGTGTATTATGATGCAGCCGCAAAATTATATGCGAGGCTAAAAGATGCCCTCAACGACGATTCGTTCGAAAACCCGGACATTGTAAGGCTGGGGTTCTGGCCTGGTGGAGATCGCGATGGAAATCCTTTCGTCACTTACAAAACTACTATGGATGTGGCTGATGAATTGAGGATTTCGCTAATGAAGTGTTATTACAACGACGTGAAATTACTGAGCGAAAAGCTCACCTTCAGAGGCATCGAAGAAATTACAGGCCAATTGCGCGATACATTGTACATAGCGATGTTTGATGCTTCCATTTCACTTAAACAACATGAAATTCTGGATCCGCTTTATCAAATTAAGGAATTGCAACAAAAACATTACAACAACCTCTACCTCCATGAAACAAACACGCTGATCGATAAAGTGAAAATCTTCAAAACCCATTTTGCCACACTCGATATTCGTCAAAATCACATCGTGCATCAGCATGTTGTGGAGGCAATCTTAAAGGATAATAACCTGATCGAAGAGTCAATTACAGATTTAAGCGAAGAAAAAATCGTATCGCTCCTTCTTCACGAAAATCCTGAGGTAAAGGCGGAGCATTTCGAAGATGAACTGATAAAGGATACCATATTAAATATACAGCAGCTTCCGGAAATTCAATCAAAAAACGGGGAGGAAGGCTGCAATCGCTATGTGATCAGCCATGCGGAAGATATGTACAGCATTTTGTATGTTTTTGCCTTGTTGCGCTGGTGCGGCTGGCAGAATGGGAATATCCCGATGGATATCGTGCCCTTGTTTGAATCGGTGACCGGCATGGACAATTCGGATTCGATCATGCGCAAATTGTACGAAATCCCGGCATACCGCTACCATCTTCAAAACCGGAACAACAAACAAACCATCATGCTGGGTTTCAGCGACGGCACCAAGGACGGTGGTTACCTCAAAGCAAACTGGTCGATTTTTACAACCAAGGAAAAACTTTCCGAATTATCTGATAATTATGGATTGCAGGCTATCTTTTTTGATGGAAGGGGTGGACCACCTGCACGGGGCGGCGGAAAAACCCATCGTTTTTATGCCGCACAGAGCGACAAAATTGCCAGCAACGAAATACAACTCACCATTCAGGGACAAACTATTTCTAGTAAATACGGCACACAGGCACATTTCATTCACAATTGCGAACAGCTCGTTACTGCTGGGCTCAGCAATATTTTTTATGGCAAAAAAAACACCATTTCTGAGGATGAACGAAATCTGATCGATGAGCTGGCCGACATCAGCTATGAAAAATATACGTCGCTGAAAAACCATGAAAAATTTATTCCTTACCTCGAAAAACGAAGCACGTTGCGATTTTACGGTCAAACCAACATCGGCAGCAGGCCCTCTAAACGGGGTAAGTCTGAAAAGCTCAATCTGGATGATCTGCGGGCCATCCCCTACGTGGGTTCGTGGAGCCAGCTCAAACAAAATGTGCCGGGGTTTTTTGGTATCGGGACAGCCTTACACAAAGCCGTTGAACAGGGCAAAGAACAACAACTGAAAGATCTGTTTTGCCATGTCGCTTTTTTCAAGGCATTACTGCTGAACAGCATGATGGCTTTAACTAAATGTTATTTCGAACTCACCACCTACCTCGAAAAAGATGACGAATTCAGCGATTTCTGGAAAATCCTAAGAGATGAATACCAACTTTCGGTGGAGATGCTGCTGCGTGTTTCAGGGTATGACCAATTGATGCAGGAAGAACCTGTTTCGCTAAATTCGGTTCGCATCCGTGAAAAGATTGTACTGCCGCTACTGATCATTCAACAGTATGCCCTGCAAAAGATCGAACATAATTCAGATTTAAAAGATGTATATGAAAAGATCGTGGTCCGCTCGCTTTACGGAAATATCAATGCAAGCAGGAATTCGGCCTGACGCAACCAACGGATATATAAACCCATTTGTAATTCCAACAATCCGGTAAATCTTCGGGCTTAATTACTATTTTTGACGAAAATTCGTTATCAGGAGATGCAGAAAAAATTTCCGGCGATCAGTGGATTGATAATTTTGATTTTATCTCTTTGCTTTCCGGCATTTGCCCGGGAGGATACTACCACCTATCTGCAGGGTATTTCTCCTGATACCACAACCCTTCAGCCCGACACCACCATTCTGAGTCCCGATTCGATCGCTGCTATCGACACCACCGGAGCAAACCCGGTTTTATCGGTGCTTACACCCGACACCCTTTATTTTCAACCTGATTCGGGAAAGGTCTACTACTTTTATAACGATTTCGAAACCCGAGGACCCGGATTTACCCACCTGAATGACACCACCATCACCGGCGTTCAGAAATATGATCCGCCCCTGCAACCGGGAAAATATTACGCCTCACTCGGAAATCCCGGACTGGCTCACGTAAATATGGTTTATAAACCGCATCTGAAAAGTGGTTTTTCCTTTGGCCTTCATTCTTTCGATGAGTATATGTTCACCAACGATTCGGTGAAATACTACTGGGTTGGAAAACCTTACACCCACCTGTTTTACATCATGGGGGCAAAAAAAGAGCAAAACCTGCGTGTGGATCACACCCAGAATGTCGCAAGCTGGTTTACCCTCGGACTCAATTTCCGGTATGTGAATTCACCGGGATATTATATCAACCAGCTTTCCGACAACAAAAACTTTGTAATCAAAACCCGGTTTCAAACCAGGAACTACCGCTACATGGTGCTGGCCAACTATATGCACAACAAACTGCAGGTGGAGGAAAACGGCGGCATTCGGTATGATACGGTATTTGAACAAAACATAAAAACTTCCCGTGACGGTATTTTGGTGAACCTGCAAAATGCCAAAAATTTCATGAAGGAAGACAGCTATTATATCAAACAGATGTTCAAGCTGACGAAACGACC
>JAGQVF010000250.1 GCA_020438135.1 Bacteroidales bacterium
TAAACAGGAAAAAGAAGCTGACCGTAGATATGATCCGTAGTCTTGCCGAAAAACTGAATATTTCAGCCTCTGTGCTGGTGAAAAATTATAAACTGAGTGATTGATCTAATGTACTTACCTTTCTCTGGTCCTCGTTTGCATACAAACGAGGGTGAGTTGGAGCTTATCCACATTTAATACTGCATAAAATGAATAATCATAACCGGGCATTAGCGTTGCCTTTTATATATGAAAATTAATAAAGCACCTTTATCTCATGCTATTACTACCACAATCACACAAAGCAACGATTCTCATCCTTCACATGTCTACCTCTCAAACCATTATAAAAATTAAAAATGACCTGCTATGAAATCAAAGATCATTACCCTCTTTCTTCTTGTAACTTGTGGATTAACGGGAATTAGCCAACCCACCTTCACACAATATTTTGATGGTGCCGATACTTCCGCATACAATTCAATCCTGGTTGAAATTGACAATGCGCCCGGTAATATCTGGCAAATCGGAATGCCTCAAAAAGCGATTTTCAACAGTGCAGCGACCATACCCAATGCCATGATTACCGACACCACCCATTTTTATCCTGCTTCGAATACTTCACGATTCAGGGCCCGGATCATAAATGATTGGGTATTTTTTGGTGTGCTTGCCTTCCAGTGGATGCAAAAGCTCGATATGGACAGCGATCACGATGGCGGCATTATTGAGTTTTCGACCGATGGCGGCGACTCCTGGCAAAACGCCTTTAATAATCCATATGTTTACAATTTTTACGGTTGGGACCCGGTAAACCAGGATACACTGACCAACGGTGAATACGCATTCAGCGGGACCGATACCACCTGGAAAAACATCTGGCTTTGTTTCGACCTGTCGTGGATGAGCCTTTTTCCCGACACCATAAATGTTCGTTATACGTTCACATCCGATTCGATCGATAATGAACGGGAGGGCTGGATGATCGACAATATGATGGCCCATATCACAATCATTCATACGGTGGATGAAACCGAACCGGGAGATTATATGACCATTTCGCCGAATCCAACCACCGGCAGAATTAACATCGAAACACAAAAGCTGGATAAGTTCCACATCATCGAAAAGATAGAGCTGATCGATATGGCCGGCAAGGTTGTAAAAAGATGGGGCACCAGTCCCACCAAATTTTATATCGACATCAGCGATCAACCGGAGGGTTCGTATATCTTAAAGGTTAAAACCAATATCAAAACCGAAACATTCAGGGTGGTACACAAACGATAAACTCCCATGAAATCCATTCGCTCAAAAGGCCGGTTTTTTACATGCATTCTGCTGATCGTGATGACAATGGCTTTCGACAGATCAGAGGGACCAATGCTTTATGAATTTCCGGAAATGAAATTTTTTCCGCCGATGCCTCACACTTACAATTCACCGACATTTGAAGGTGCGGAATTGGGGAGGTTTCTGTTTTATGACCCGGTTTTAAGTGCCGACAGTACGGTTTCCTGTGCAAGTTGTCATGATCAGCGGTCGGCTTTCACCGATTCACCCAATCGTTTCAGTAAGGGAATCAGTGGCGCAAAAATGAAACGTAACACTCCTCCTCTTTTTAACCTTGCCTGGAATTCGGCGTTCTTTTGGGATGGCCGGGCAGCGAGCATTGAAGATCAGGTTTTACATGCCGTGAGGGCACATGATGAAATGAACCTCAACTGGAATGAAGCTGCAGAAAGGATCAGCCTTAGCGAGTTTTACCGTTCGAAATTCAGCCAGGTCTTCGGTGATTTAAAGATAGACAGCATCTTAATTGCCAGGGCGATAGGGCAGTTTGAGCGGACACTTATTTCGTCGAATTCAAAATACGACCGGGTGCTACGGGGTGAAGATTATTTCACGCATGAGGAATATGAAGGTTTTGTGATACTGAACGACCAATCGAAAGGAGATTGCCTTCATTGTCATGTTACCGATGCAAATGCACTTGGAACCACCGGTGGATTCAGTAACAACGGCATCGAAAATGCTTCAGAGCCTTCTGATTTCCCCGATCCGGGAAAAGGTGCAATAACAGGAAACGAATCGGAATTGGGCTGGTTTAAGATTCCTTCCCTCAGGAATATTGCCGTAACAGCGCCATATATGCACGACGGCAGGTTTGAGACCCTCGAAGAGGTGCTCGACTTTTACAGTGTTGGGGTTCACCAAAGTATCAACATCGATCCGAAAATGCAGTTCGCGCATCAAGGTGGTGTAAAACTAAACGAGGACGAAAAAAGATATGTGATCGCCTTTCTGAAAACTTTAACAGATTCAACGTTTATAATGAATCCCGAATTTGGGAATCCGTTTCAAAGGTAACCTGCTATTGCAACGGGCAGTACTTCGATTCGCATCATGCTGTATGAAGTTTGGCAAAAAAATATAACCTGCAGACCATGGCCCTGCAATCATGGTACAATCTAACAAAAATCGAAGCCCAGTGTGCTTTTCTATTTCTTCTCGAACTTTGCGTTTTTTAAGGCATCCTTCAGCATGGGTGCCGCCCTGAACTGCACATTCAGTTTTTGAATGTTGAAACGGCTCACCTTTTCGGGCGAATCAGAAGGTGTGGTGGTGAGGCTCGCACTGAAAGTCCCGAAATATTTTTCATTCAGATACAAGGAGGGCTAGCAGATTGGTGTTAAACTTTTCTATCAAAGAAATAGCGAAGACCTACCTGCAGGGTAAAGGCATTTGAATTTACCGATGTTGCCTGCACCACTTCAGTTGCTGAATAGTGAGTGATTGTTTCGTAATACATTGTCTTAAATCCGGCGAGGTAACTCCCTTTCAGATAAATATCGGCAACCTTTTTAAACCGGTAAGCGACCGATAATCCGGTTTCGATGCTGAGATTTGTGTGAGATGGAACATATCCCCAGGCCCTTGTTGAATCTGGTGTTTGCCCGGTGTAACTGTTATCGCCCGGCAAAGCCGAAACGTTTTCACCCCAACCACCGATGGGATCGCTGTTAGTATAATCTCTTAAGATCATTACATTCAGTGCAACTTCAGGCCGGATCACCAGTTTTTCCTGTGCTAACAAAAACTCCTTTGCCACTCGTAATGGTATGACAAATCTTTGAGCCCCTGATCCATATGAATTTGAGGCGGATGGCTTGCCTGTTGCATAATCATAATCCACAAAGGGATGCATGGAATTGTGTGCATAAAAACCTGTTTCGAGGCTGTAAGTGTTTAACCGGTATCCTACAAAACCGCCATAAGTACCCCCAATGCCCGATTGATCCAGCGAATACCCTTTGCTGTTTACATAATTGAAACGATCAAGTAAAAAACCGTTTTCATACCCGATAAACAATCCGTTTTGAGCTGTGCAAAACAGCGGAATAAAGAATAATAAGATGAATACTGGAAAAGATTTCATAAGGCTGAGTTTTAATTTATCGGATAACTCAGGAAGGATTTATTCTATTGTTTATGGATGAGAATATTTTAGAAAGGAAAACATGATATCAATAGAATCATAATCTGTTTGAATCCTTTCCAAATCGTATGGTTCAATTCTTTAACTATAATTTAAAAACCGGATTTAATTAAATATCAATCGAGCAAACCGCTGTGTTGTTTTTTTCTCACCATAAATGATCATTTCTCCCGAATTAATTTCTTTACATTTTTTAGCTCGCAAAACGATATCTCTCTTATCTATTGCAAATAATGCTGTTCTTTTTTGGGCGCCCTCCGTATCCAGTTTTACTACGACGGCAACATCGTCCTGGTTAGCTCTAAAAGTATAAACCTTTCCACTTCCATCGTAGTCGAGGTTTTTTTCGTTATCGTTAAATACGAAATACAAGTTATCATTTTGGCTGGTTACACCATAAGAAGAATAATAACCTCCATCATTTAAAGATTTCTGACTTTTGGCAATCTTTTGACTCCAAACCAGTGATCCTTCAGAGTTTAACCGAAGCACAACGATATCGTTATAGTAATAGAATATTTTTATTGCAGGATCATCACCATGCTTTGCGGGTAGCAATTCCTTTTCCTGCACGATTAGCTGCTCACCCAATAAGAAATACCCCCCATCAGTTGCTGGAATCAACTCTCTGATTTCATAATTGGCCAAATCAACATTTTTACCCTTTTCATCTTTCTTTCTGGTTTTTTCTTCTTCTTTATAGGTTAAATTTTGTGTAATCAGATCAATATCAAATTCAGTATGGTAACTATTCACTATTTCATGGGTATTCGTATCAAAACTTACAAACCAATAGCCTGCAATTTTATCCACATCGTTTCGGGTATAAAAACCACAACAAATAAGTTTACCATCCTGAGATAGAGACAACTGCCCTTCGGTTGTAATCAGGCCAGGGAAATCAACTTTGTATTCCGTGTAACCTTCTCCCCGGTTGTAAAATGCGTAAATAGTGAATTCACTGCCCTTGTTTCTCTTTTCCGTTTTGCCAAGTAAAAACACGTCCCCATTATTATTGATAACATGCCTGTCGATATCGTATTTGAGATCATTTACAAGCAATTCTTTGTATTCGTGCCATAGCACATTCAATTCGGTGTCGAACACATGAAACCCGAATTGTTCTCTTGAACTTTTATCACGTGGTGTATCATAATAAACCAGTAGCTTTGAGGAATCGGGTGATGCAACAAAAGTAAAGAGCTCCTCCTGCAACAGATAATAAAACTTATACTTAAAATCGGTAACCAGAAACTCATCATTATTTGGCACAAAGTTGTTTTTATCCAAGGTTTGAATATAGAAGTACTTCATAAGTTTCATTTTGAACAATTCTGTACTAAATAAGCACAACTTATC
>JAGQVF010000251.1:0-172 GCA_020438135.1 Bacteroidales bacterium
GTGATCTCTGCCTGAAGTCCGTTCCACATATCCCATTGCGTGCCTACCGGGTAGGTCGGCTTCAACATAAATCCATAAGGCTCCGAAGTCACCCAAATAGAATTCAATTGTTTTGTAATGAAAAGGGAAAGAAACTGCGGCTGATTACGCAGAGCGATCTCCGGATTGCCGG
>JAGQVF010000251.1:327-2314 GCA_020438135.1 Bacteroidales bacterium
ACAGCAAAAAATGGTAAAAGGAAAGGGAGGATAAAGTAAAGTTTTTTCATGACGGTGATTGTTTGTTTATGATGGTTAGACATGATTTCTAACGGAATGGTTCGGTTAGGATTAAAAAGAAAGAAGTAGGTGCCTGACTTTTAAGGGATGGTCAATCGAACACCATTTGTGATCACCGTGTCATAATGTTTTACATCACCCACAGGTTCGTTGTTATATCGGTAGCTGAGTTCTGTATTCAGGTATAATTTCCCGATGATCCAAATCTCGATCCCGGTTTCAAAAATGGCTCTGAAGTCATGGACCTTTTTAATGTTGGGTTGAAAATATCCGACTGCCCAGGCGTTTACCCTGTCGGATAAGGTCCAGTCGAGGGTAAGGTAGGTGGTCAACCTGAATGGATCTTTGATCACTTCCTCCTCTTTGTTTTCACCGACGGCATAAACTTCCCTTTCGTACATCAACCCTGTTCCGAGCTTAGCATTAAACTGCGTGATGGTGTCCTTTTTTGATTTGAAATTCAGAAAACGGGTTCTCAATCCGGCTCCCGCCAGTTTCCGGTCCTCCAGAAGAATAAACTCATTGAACTCCTGTTGCAAAAAAGCTTCACCGGCCAGCACTTCATTAAAGGGATGGATTCCCCTGAGATGGACGAAACCTTTGTTGGCAACCTTTGCGGCATCGGTTTCCTTAAATTCATAATTGGCAACAATGAAATAATTGTTTTTGGCAGCGTTGTAGTCCAGTCGGGCATTACCATCCACACTTATATATTCAGAATTACCACTGGCGTATCCCAATCCAAACTTTGTATTAAAAAGGAATCCCTGCTTTTCGGAGTATTTCCTGAATTTTTCGGTATTCACTTGTGTAGTAGCAAGAAATGGAACGGCCAGAAGGATCAGAAGCAGCGTATGTTTTTTAATATTGATTTTCATACGCCGCAAAATTACATGAAATCTTTATGTTGTTCCGGACCGTCCCGATTTAATCAATTCAACCGATTCAACCAATTCAACCGGTTTAACCAATTTAACCGGTTCAACCAATTCAACCCATGATCACCTTCTGTGCCAGCACTTCAATATGAAAGGCAGAACCCATCAGCGAATAGTTTCTGCTCATCTTCAATTCACTCTCTTTAATATTTTCAAGGCTTTCCGGTCTGAATAAGTGATCTTCCATCATGGGATTGGTAATGATGCCGTTTCCGAATTCATTCACCTCCATGAACCCTGCATCATACAATAAACTTCTGAAATGATTGGGAGAAAAAAGCCGGAATGGCACATTGTTTTTGCCCATGTAGATCAGTTCTTCGTCTTTACCGGCAAGGATAGCCCTCCTTTCAAGTTCGGGTTGCATCAGCGCCCAGCCGCGCAGGTTCAGGTAGTCTATCCAGAGGTAGCCTTTGTTTTTGGTGATCCGCTTCAGTTCCTGCATCATCTTTTCGGGATCGGGGGTGAGAGAGATCACACCGCCTTCGGCAAAAATCAGATCAAACTCCTGCTCATTAAAAGCGGTGTTTTCGATGTCACCTTCCATTACTTTCACCGGCAGGTCATAGTCTTCAAATTTCTTCCGAGCGATCTTTAGCAGGTCCGGACTGATGTCAAGCAGGGTTACCTCAAATCCTTGTTGTGCAAGGAATACCGACCAATTTCCGGTTCCCCCGCCCGCATCCAGCACTTTACGGATGTCTGGACCTTTTACATATCGCATGAAATTTTCACGCGTAACATGGTTGGAGATCCTGGCGGAAATACTTTCAGATCCGGCATCATACATGCCTGCCAGTCTTTTGTACATAGTGATGATTTCTGATAGGGGGTGTTCTGTTGCAATCATGGTTTTTATTTTGATGGATCGAAATATGGTTTTGCAAAACGGGTTTCGAATGCGTTGTTATCTTTCAGTTGTTTATTCCAGTAAAAACCTGCCATTCCTGATATTATAAGAATGCGGTAAAAAAGTAAGGAGAACCGGC
>JAGQVF010000252.1 GCA_020438135.1 Bacteroidales bacterium
GGGAACTATCGGTAAAAATTTGCTGGTATGTACTATTGGTATACCGGGCATAATTACCACCGGCACCTACATTAATTTTATAGCGGTTGGCGAAGATATTTCTTTCGTACCTGATTTTATTTTCGGCCTCTGATGAAACGTAATCAAAAGTCTTTAATGAATCGATTTCAACATTGTTCAGGTATTTGTATGCCCGGTTGTCGAGATAATTCCGGCTCAGCACCCATGTATCGAAGCCATTGCTGCGAAAGTGTTTATACACCGCCCCGATAGTATAATTCCATTGTTCATTTACCGGGAGGTAACCCAAAATATAACGTTGCGATTCATCGGGATTGTCAATACCGGTATTAAGCTTAAATTGATCAATAGCACCCAGTCCGATGATTGAAAGTTCATTTTTTTTATCAAACCTAATTTTATATTTGAGCTGCATGTCGTTATATGTAGGCAGAAAAGGCAGGCCAATCACATCAAATAAAAATCCCAGGTACGACCTTCGCACCGAAAGAAGCAATCCCGACTTTTCACTTATCGGACCGTTTATTGACAAACCAAGGTCTGTAGCGCCAAGTGTGGCCCTGTAATTCATTTTATCCTTATTGGGCTCGATTTGCTTAAATTCAAAAACAGAACTCAATGTAGTACCTTTAGAAGCAGGAAATGCACCTGAATAATAATCGACCTCACGAATAAAATCAACATTGATAATTCCAACCGGTCCTCCAGAAGCACCTTGCGTTGAAAAATGATTGAGGTTTGGAATTTCAACCCCATCCAGATAGAAACTGTTCTCGCTGGCACCTCCTCCTCTGACGATAACATCGTTTCTGAATGAAACTGTAGAGGCAACACCAGGTAACGACTGAATCACCCGGGAGATATCACGATTGCCACCGGGGTTTTTTTCAATTTCACTGATGTCAAGCGATCGCATCGACAAAGGACTTTCAAGCGGCTTCCTGAAAGGACTTGCTTTCACAACCACTTCGTCAAGTTCTACTGCCTTTTCAGTCATCGGAATTTCGATGTATACCTTTTTGGCATTGGTCACCAAAATATCTTCCGAAATATAATTTTCGTACCCGACCGAAGTAGCTGAAAGTCTTACATAACCGGGCTCAAGGCCGGTAAATGAAAAATTTCCATCCAGATCGGATGTCGAGCCGATATTCGTTCCCCAAATCACAATGTTGGTAAATGGCAAAGGTTCGTTGTTCTTTTTATCATATACCCTACCCTCGATTCTCCCTTTTTGCGCGGAAACCGTACCAAACAAGATCAACAATACAATGATAAACCAAAGTTTTTTTTCCATTCCTGGTTTGTTTTACATTTTGGAATTAAACAAAAGCCCAATGCACTTGTTCAACTTTTTAAATTGATAATTAAACAAAATTAACATTTATTAAAGTTCAGGTTGTAATTTTTGGGTGCAAATATCGATCAAACATCAACAAAGTGAAACTTTAAACAAACAAAGTTGTTTTAAAATTAAATATTATGAAGTTGACAGCAATTTTTAAACTATTCGTTTTACTGTTATTCGTACAAAGCACACTTTCAGGTTGTTCACAGATAACTGACGTAAAAACAAATGACGACATGCAATACAATGAGTTGACCCCATTTGAAAATTTTGTAATTTTGGAAAAGGGAACAGAACGGCCTTTTACAGGGGAATACGTTGATTTTAAAGAAAATGGAACATACACCTGTAAACGGTGCGGAACACCACTTTACAAATCGGATGATAAGTTTGATTCGCATTGCGGATGGCCCAGTTTTGATGATGAAATTGACGGCGCTGTTAAGCGTGTACCGGATGCTGACGGTTTCAGAACAGAAATTGTTTGTGCCAATTGTGGCGGACATCTGGGACATGTTTTCGAAGGAGAAGGCTTTACGCCTAAAGACACGCGCCATTGCGTCAATTCAGTTTCTTTAGATTTTGTTCCTCAGGATAAAAAGAAAAATATGGATACACAAAAAGCAATATTTGCAGGAGGTTGTTTTTGGGGAGTTGAATATTATATGGAAAAACAACCCGGTGTTATATCTGTGGTTTCAGGCTATACCGGCGGCAAAACCAAAAATCCGTCATACGAAGAGGTCTGTTCAGGAACAACAGGTCACATAGAGGCTGTACAGATAGAGTTTGATCCCTCAAAAACCTCGTATGAAGAACTGGCCAAACTGTTTTTTGAGATCCATGATCCTACCCAGGTTAACCGGCAGGGGCCTGATGTAGGAGAACAATACCGCTCGGAAATTTTTTACGTGGATGAGCAGCAAAAAAAGATTGCTGAAAAACTCATCGGGCAATTAGAAGATAATGGCTATCAAGTGGCCACAAAACTTTCAAAAGCCGGTGAATTTTATAAGGCTGAGGATTATCATCAGGACTATTACGAGCGGAAAGGATCGTTACCATATTGCCATGGATATACAAAAAGGTTTAATTAAAATAATTGAGTATTATGATTCCTCATTTTACGGGAACCATCCCTTTTGTTGATGAAGCACAATTGCAGGAACTGGACAGACTGATGACTGACACCTACGGTTTTAACCAGGTACAGATTATGGAAAACGCCGGTCTTAATCTTGCAATTCTTGCACGTGAGATTTTTTTAACCAATGATCCGCACCATAAAAAAGTATTGGTTGTTGCCGGCTCAGGCAGCAACGGAGGTGGTGTTATGGTGGCAGCGAGAAGACTTAAAAACTGGGGAGCCGATGTTAGCCTGATGCTAACAACAACCAGGGGCAAATTCAGGAAAGAGACTATTTACCAGTTTTCAATCCTGAAAAACATGGGCGTACAAGTCGTGGATGAAATCCCGGAAAATTGTGATCTGATAATCGAAGGAATGAGCGGCATCGATCATAAACCCGATTCGAATACGAAAACTTCAAAATTCATCGATATGATCAACGAATCGGGTATGCAGGTTTTATCTTTGGACGCCCCGGCAGGAATAAACCTCACAACGGGCAAACCAGATGAATCAACCATTAAAGCAAATTGCACAATGACGCTTGGATTGGCAAAACTGGGTCTGTTCAAACTGGTTGCTTCAAAATACATCGGAGAACTTTACCTGGCAGACATAAGTATTCCGAAGGATTTGCTCGATCAAATGGGCATCCAGGTGAATGGCCTTTCAAAAGCATTTGCTGAAAATACTGTTGTTAAAATAAATAAGGTGGTAGTCTTTAATTCTTAGACCCCACCTTATTGGGTAGAAAATTATTTTCTTTCTCCGGATTAGTGCCCTGTGTGGTGCAGGCTTTCTTCCAGCAAAGGATGTTTTTCCGGTATTAAGGAAGCTCTGCTGAGTGTGCGCATAAACATGTAGATAAACAGTCCGGCAAAGCCTATAAAAGTTCCTATTTCAACAAAACCGATCTTAAAATCACCTACCGTTCCCGGCATAATTTGCTCAAAAAGGTCGGTATACTGACCGATGATCAGCATTACAATCACAAATGCCAGAATTGATTTTTTTCGTGCAAAATAGTTGGGTAACAACACCATGAATGGAACTATCCAGTTAAGAGCCAGGTTCAGGTAAAAATTCACTTCCCAGGCCCCTTCCAATCTACGAACATAGTAGGTCGTCTCTTCAGGGATGTTGGCATACCAAATCAGCAGGTATTGCGAAAACCAGAAATAGGCCCAAATGATCGACAGGATAAACACATATTTCGAAAAATCCTGCCAATGGGCATTATTGATAAACTGAAAATAACCGTAGGTATGCATGATCAGAACAATCAACACAATTATGGCCGATCCATGATAAAATGCCGCCACAAAGTTTTTCAATGAATAAATGGTACTGTACCAGGTGGGTTCAAGAGTCATTAACCAATCAAATGAAGCAAGAGAAAAAGTGAGTGCAAGGGTGAAGATGTACACTTTCGAATAGAATTCACTTTTTTCGAAATAAACCAGGCCACCTTCCATATCTTCTTTGAGTGAAAATTTCCTCAACATTTGGGTCATGAAAATCCAAACAGCAAAATACAATACCAACCTTATTATGAAAAATGACTCATTCAGATAAGGGGATTTATGATGTAAAATATGAAGTTCATGTTCATCAAAGTGATGTTGTTCAGGATTTACCCAGGAATAAAGCGTTCCCATCCCAAAAATAAGAATGATCATAATGATTGCAGCTACCGGAATGTAAGCACTCATCGCTTCGGGAATCCGCTTAAAGGCCGACGACCAGCCCGATTGAGTGATATACTGAAGTGCCAGGAAAAAAGATGCCCCGATAGCGAGCGACAGAAAATAAAAGTTGTTCAATAACAGGTTGGCCCATCCGCGTTCAGGATCGGCAGCAAAACCAACTACTACCGCGATGATCCCGATAAGCATCAAAGCATAGGTGAGGTATCTTAAACGCGGTGTAAATTCAAATTTCTTATCCATGTTTGTCATAATGTTGAAAATATATCAGGTTTCCTGTTATTTTACTTGAAATCCGTTCTTTACATAGGTCACAATTTTCCAGCGGTCTTCCGGCTTTATCTGATTTCCGTGCGAACCCATCAAACCGGAGATACTACCTTGCGTAATCACGTGGAATATTTCACCGTCAGGCTTATTTTGAACATAGTCCGTTCGTAAGGATGTAGGCTGCACAGGAAATAATCCACTGGTGAATAAATGCCCGTTCGCATTTCCTTGTGGACCGTGGCACATGGCACAGTAGATATCGAATTGCTCTTTACCACGCTGCAATACCTCTTTATTCGGTTCGTAAGGATTTACCAGTTCACGACCTGCCCGTTGTTGTTCATCGAAAGATTTTGCTGCATATTGGTACGGGATCATCCCTCTGGGCACAGTTCCCTCTACGGGTAGCATCATATGGATTGAATCCGAATAAACGGGACTTGATCCATAGGTTTCGAAGGCATTTGAGTATGCCATGTCAGGAAAATAAGCATGTCCGGTGTAATTGTTGTCCCTTTTACAGGAAATAAAAATCAACAACAGGGCAGCCAGAGGCACTATTTTCGTTATTGACAGGTATTGTTTTTTCATTTCGGTTGAATTTATCAATCGTTGATTATTTTTCTGATATTTCAATGGCGCCACCCTCTTTCAGCAATTTATTTACTGCGGCCTCATCCAATTCGGCATTTTTTTCAATGATGATAAAATATTTATCATCAGTCATTCCCTCATAGTCATATTTTGGGACTGCTCCGGGTCCTTTTTTCTCGGTTAAAAAGAAAGTGACCAGTGTTGACGCTATTGTAATGTTGATAACCATTACAAATACCACAATCACAAATGAAAGTGTATTTTGTGGTTTACCTCCGAAAACCAGCGGATAATTCACAACTGAAGTCCAGTACAGAAAACCGAAGGTAGCAAGCATTCCAAAAACCCCATACATAAAAGCCAGGGCCGGGATGCGCGTTTTTAAATTTAAAACATGAAATACTTCCTCAATGGGATAGGGTGAAACCACATCCGTGATATTGATTCCTTTATCACGAATAGCACGAATGGCCCCGAGAAGGCTACTCTCGTTGTCAAAAACGCCGTATATAGCTGTATTATTCATGGTTCTCTTTTTTCTGATTTGTAACGATACTTGTTCCTTTCAGGATCATCTTCAACTCACTCATTGCCATCATCGGGATATACCTGATAAATAACAATACACCAATACCAAAAATTCCGAGTGTTCCTATATAGGTTCCGATTTCAATTATTGTAGGTGAATATTCCGCCCAGTTTGATGGCAGATAATCTTTTGAAAGGGAGGTAACAACAATTACATAACGCTCGAACCACATACCGATATTGATCACGATTGAAATCAGAAATACCATTGTAAGATTCTTCCTCACCTTTTTAAACCAAAACAATTGCGGGATAATGGCATTACAGGTCACCATTGTCCAAAAAGCTTTGGTATGGTCACCGGAAATACGGTTATGGAAGAAGGTATATATTTCGCCCTCCATACCTGAATACCATGCGATGAATATTTCTGTCGTGTAGGCGGTTCCCATGATCAGACTGATGAAGGTAAGAATTCGTCCGATTGCATCGAGGTGTCCGTCAGTAACGAAATCCTGGAATTTAAATACTTTCCGAATGATGATCATCAGTGTAAGCACCATAGCAAACCCAGAGAAAATCGCACCGATCACAAAGTACGGTGGAAACACTGTGGTATGCCAACCGGCCATAACCGAGGTTGCGAAGTCCATTGACACAATGGAGTGAACGGCGATTACAAGTGGCGCAGCTAATCCACCAACGATCATGGCAGTAGTTTCAAAACGCAACCATGATTTGGCTGTTCCGACCCAACCAAAGCTCATCAATCCGTAAATTGCCTTTTTAACTTTAGATTTAGCCCGGTCGCGGATAGTGGCCAGATCAGGGATCATTCCCAAATACCAGAAAGTTGCAGAAGCCATAAAATAGGTACTAATGGCAACAACGTCCCAGAAAAGCGGTGAGTTAAAATTAACCCAGAGCGGACCACGGGAATTGGGATATGGAAAAATAAAAAATGCCATCCATAA
>JAGQVF010000253.1 GCA_020438135.1 Bacteroidales bacterium
AACAACTAAATCTTTCAAAAACAATTTCGCCAGAGGCGATAGATTTTAATAGCAGAATAATGGTTCTGATTTGGTTTTGTCCGTAGGACATTAAACCGTACCGTTTTTTTAAATTGCTTGAAATCATCAATGCCAATTTGTTATATTGGTTACCAAGAACACAACTTCGTGAACCTCGTGAAAACCCTGGTGATCTTTGTGGTAAAAAATAATCAGTCCACATAAGACACATAAATACCTTTAGTATTAGAGATTGCTGTTACCAATTATTTATTGTAAAAAATGATCAATCCGGCAACACCATGTGAAACAAGCAATGAAAAGGCGGCCAGCAACAACCAATTATCCCCAACCCGGAATCCATTCAATTGATAATCCGAAAAGAAAAAAAACACGACACAAAATAAAAGTGTCAGGACTGCCGTGATATTCCCGGTTTTGTAAAACAATTGTCGTTCTCTTTCATCTGCCTTTTTTCGGCCGAGAAATGGCCAGAATGCCAATAATGCCAGAACAGCCATCCCTTTTTGTGCAAAGAGAAATATGGCTACGAATCCAGGCAATCCGATAACCAGCTCTAATGAATATCTTTTTGTCATTTTTCCACCTGTATATTTAAGTGGAACAAATCTTCAACCTTACAATCAAAAAAATCAGCCATTGTCAGGGCCAGCTTAACCGAAGGATTAAATTTCCCCTTTTCGATAGCGATGATCGTCTGTCTTGAAACACCTACCTGTTCTGCTAATTGTTCCTGGGTTAACTGTCCTTTCATGAAGCGATATTTTTTCAGATCGTTCTCCATATTTTGTTTTTCAGAATACAAATGTATATAATACTTTACATTTTGTAAATTATTATTTACTAACACAACTAAATCAACTAAACTGAAAGTAAATTAAAACATGCCATTTGCAAAGTGAAAAACAATGCTTCAGAACAACAATTCCTTACCAATCACTTATTATCAGCTAGTTCTATCCGGTTCATCAAAAAAGTTTTCAACGGAAATCATCTTCTCTTCCGGCAATTTCACATATTTTTAGGCTTTCTTTTAATTATCAAATTAAATTTTAAATCATGAAATATTCTCAGAACTACAAAACAAGAGGTATGTTAATTAAAACCTTTACAGCAATTCTGCTAATTTTCGCCACCATGAACGTGATGGCTAAAAAAGACAAAGAAGAAGAAAACAAAGACACGGGCGACACCATCAAATCAAGTATGGTAAGCGGTCTGAAATTCCGAAGCATTGGACCGGCCTTTACTTCCGGCAGGATTGCCGATTTCGCCGTAAATCCTGAAAACCCAAGTGAATATTTTGTGGCGGCAGCGAGCGGTCACATCTGGAAAACCGAAAACAACGGAACCACCTTTAAACCGGTTTTCGACAACTACGGAGCTTATTCGATGGGCTGCCTGGCGATGGATCCGCACAATCCCAATGTGATCTGGGCCGGAACCGGAGAGAACAATCACCAGCGCGCACTCGGCTATGGCGATGGCATTTATAAATCGGTCGACGGAGGTAAAAAATGGAAAAACATGGGTTTAAAGGAATCCCGTCAGGTCGGGATGATCGCCATCGATCCCCGAAATACAAACGTGGTGTATGTTGCAGCCGAAGGCTCAGCCTGGGGACCGGGTGGTGAACGCGGCCTGTATAAAACCACCGATGGCGGTGAAAACTGGGAGAAGATCCTGGAGATCAGTGAACACACAGGGGTAAACAACGTTTTACTCCACCCGGAAAACCCTGACATCATCTTTGCCAGCTCCGAACAACGCCGTCGACATGTGTATACCAAGATCGGCGGTGGTCCTGAAAGTGCGCTTTACAAATCCATCGATGCCGGAAAAACCTTTTATAAACTCGAATCAGGCATTCCCGGTGTTCACAAAGGAGGTATGGGTATTGCTATTTCACCGGTCGATCCCGATGTGTGGTATGTGATCATCGAAGCACAACTCGGCAAAGGCGGCTTTTTCCATTCGACCGATCAGGGTGAATCGTGGGAAAAGATGAGCGACCACAGCAGCAGCGGTCAGTATTACAACGAAATTTATTGCGATCCGGTGAATGTAGATAAAGTGTATTCGATGGAAACCGTATCGAAATACACCTTAGATGGCGGAAAAACCTGGGAAAGCATGGGCAACAACGACCGGCATGTGGACGATCATGCGCTTTGGGTGGATCCCGGTGATAACAAACATTTTATGATTGGCGGCGACGGCGGCGTTTATGAAACTTTCGACGGAGGAAAAACCTATATTCACAAAACCAATTTGCCGGTCACACAATTTTACCGTGTGGCAGTCGACAACACCGAGCCGTTTTACTGGGTATACGGTGGAACACAGGACAACAGCAGTTTTGGGGGACCGAACCGCAACACCCACGGAGATGGTGTGAGCAGTTGCGAATGGGTGACCACGCTTGGCGGCGATGGCTTTTTCCAGGCGATCGAACCCACCAACCCCGACATCGTTTATTCGGAGTATCAGTACGGCAACATCTACCGTTTTGATAAAAAAAGCGGTGAGTCGATCAACATCAAACCGCAACCCCGCAAAGACGAGGAATCATATAAATGGAACTGGAATACACCATTCATTCTGAGTCCCCACTCTCCGACCCGGCTCTACATGGCTGCCAACAAGGTTTTCCGTTCAGATGACCGGGGAAATTCCTGGAAAGTGATCAGTGATGACATCACCGCACAGATCGATCGCAACTCATTCCCGGTGATGGATCATTACTGGAGCATCGACGCAGTGGTAAAAGATGTTTCGACCTCTTTATATGGAATGGCTGTTTCGCTGGAAGAATCACCTGTGAAAGAAAACCTGCTGTATGTCGGTACAGATGACGGTGTGATACAGGTTTCAGAGGATGCCGGTGAAAACTGGACTAAAATAGCAAGTTTCCCGGGTGTTCCTGCGCACACTTATGTAAGTGATATCATGGCATCGAAATATGACGAAAATGTGGTGTTTGCTTCCTTCGACAACCGCAAGCAGGACGACTTTAACCCCTACATCCTGAAAAGTAATGACAAGGGAAAAACATGGACTTCCATTGCAAATAACCTCCCGGAAAACGGAACAGTTCACACCATTCAACAAGATTTTAAAAACAAGGATTTATTGTTCATCGGAACAGAATTCGGCATCTTTTACTCGAATAACGGAGGCCGGATCTGGACACAATTAAAATCAGGCATCCCAACAATCGCCGTTCGTGATATTGCGATTCAGGAGCGCGAAACCGACCTGGTACTGGCTACTTTCGGACGTGGTTTTTACATTCTCGACAATTATTCACCACTTCGGATGATCGACAAGCAGCTGCTCGATTCCACAGCTTTTATATTCCCCATAAAGGATGCACTGTTGTATGCCCAAACCTACCGCGGCGGTTATGGAAGCGGATCGAATGTTTACATCGCCGACAATCCCGATTTCGGAGCAACATTTACCTATTATATTAAGGACGCACCGAAAACGCTGAAGCAGATGCGGCATGAAGAGGAGAAGGAACTTTTTAAAGATAAAAAGCCCATCCCGATCCCAACCATGGAGGAGCTGAGGGCTGAAGAAAATGAAGTGGATCCCTACCTGGTTTTCACCATCAAAGATGAAAAGGGAAAAGTGATACGGAAGATCACCGAAAAAACAGGTGATGGCGTTCAACGGGCACACTGGAATTTGCGCTATCCTTCAACAAGACCTGTAAAACTAAAGAATGATAAATATGATCCGCTGAACGAAGGTGGAAACGGCATGCTGGTTCATCCGGGAAGCTATACAGTAACTATTTCGCAGGTGGTTCGGGGTGAAACAACCGAACTGGCCGGACCGGAACCGTTTGAAATTGTTCCTTTGGAAAATACAACTTTACCCTCTTCTGATCGTGAAGAGATGGTAGCATTTCAAAATAAAGTGGCAGAGATGGCACGTGTTGTCAATGGCACCGAAGATCTGGCCGAAGACCTGATGGAACGCGTTAAAAGCGCTAAGCAGGCAGTTCGACGCACGCCCAATGCAAGCGACGAGTTGATGGCCCAAATTGAAAGTTTGGAGAGCGAACTGGATGAGATCCTCTGGAAATTCAACGGACAGGAGCCAAAAGCTAGCCAGGAAGAAAACTGGCCGGCAATACCCTCGATCAACGAACGGTTGAACTCAATTTTATGGGTTCACTGGCGTTCTACTTCAGATATCACGCAAACACAACGTGATGTGTTCGACATTTTATTAGAGGAGTTTCCCCCTTTGCTGGAGGAACTGAAAACAATCCATCAAACCAAACTGCCGGCCATCGAAAAGCAGCTTGAAGATATCGGAGCTCCGTGGTCACCGGGCAGAATACCGGAATGGAAGTTTGAATAAAAACTGTAAATGAAATATAACATCACATATCAGAGGACCGGCGTGCATTTTGCGCTGGTCCTGCTTTTTATCCTAATGCTGGCCTCCTGCATGGGGCAAACCGAAAACTCCATTAAAGTCGGGGCCGAAAGAACCGATCAATACTTTCCGCTTTTACAAAATAAAAAGATCGGAATTATTGCGAATCAAACTTCTATGGTTGGAGAACAGCATTTGGTGGACACTTTGTTGGCCGCAGGTTTTGAGGTTGTTAAGGTATTTGGTCCTGAACACGGTTTCAGGGGAAATGCTGCTGATGGTGAAACTGTGAAGGACAACCGCGATCCGAAAACCGGACTTCCGATTATTTCGCTCTATGGCAACAACCGGAAACCTTCCGCAGGATCGTTGGAGGGCTTGGACCTAATGATCTTCGACATACAGGATGTTGGGACCCGGTTTTATACCTACATTTCCACGATGAGTTATGCCATGGAGGCATGCGCTGAAAACGAAATAGATTTTTTGGTACTCGACCGGCCCAATCCAAATGGCGATTTTGTGGATGGTCCTGTGTTAGAAGCGGAATTTTCTTCATTCGTCGGGTTGCACCCGGTTCCGGTGGTGCATGGGATGACCGTAGGTGAATATGCCCTTATGGTGAACGGAGAAGGTTGGTTACAGGATGATATTCAATGCAATCTCACAGTGATCCCGGTAAAAAATTACACTCACCAAACGATGTATCAGTTGCCGGTAGCACCCTCTCCCAACCTGCCCAACATGGCCAGCATTTACTTGTATCCTTCGCTTTGCTTTTTTGAAGGAACGATCATCAGTGTGGCGCGTGGTACTGAGTTTCCATTCCAGGCGATCGGTCACCCCGATGATGGTTTGGGAAGTTTTGCTTTTACCCCACAATCCATCCCCGGTGTTTCTGAACATCCACCCTATGAGGGAGAAACCTGCTTTGGACGGTATTTGCAAGGGTATGCAGAAAATAAAGTTTTGAAAGAACGGCGTTTGCATCTCGATCTGTTGATCGGATATTATTCCTACTTTAAAGACAAAGAACCCTTTTTTAAGTCTTATTTCACCAAACTGGCCGGAACAAAAAAACTACAGCAGCAGATTGAGGAAGGAAAAACCGAAGCGGAGATCCGG
>JAGQVF010000254.1:0-1442 GCA_020438135.1 Bacteroidales bacterium
CGTAAATCAATGGTTTCGGCAATGATCTCAACATTCTCAAAATAGGCAGTTCCACCGGCAAAAATTTTAAAAGGCTCGGAGGCTTTTGCTACAGATGCGGTGATCACCATTTCTCTGGCATATTTTAAATTGCCCTGAACCGACAATGAATCGCCCGGATTTTCGAAGGTTAAAGTGTCGAAATCAAGATCAATCCAGGTATTTAAAAAGTTCAGGCTGGTTTGGGCAACCGCTTTACCGGAAGGATTATCCTTTTGCAGATTTTCACCCTCAAATGGGTTATTGAAATAGAGATTTTGATCTCCATCACCCGACAGGTAGGTATAAAATACTGACCAGGTTCCATTTTGAAAAATATCGCCGGTTATGTGAATGCTCCACCCATATGAATTATCTAACAGGGTTCCCAGGTTGGTAAAATTGCCATTCACTGTTGCAGTTTGATTACTTACCTGCTTATTTGCAAGGGTTCCTAAATTCATCACATCTCCAAAAATCTCAAAATAGTTTGAAAAAGTGGTGTACCCATCAAAATGAACTTCATCGCAAGTGATACTCAGATTTTCAAATTCATGAATGGAATTGGTAAAGCAATAGAGATTGGATGGCGAATTCAGACAAATGACCGAGCCGTTTAGCAAGCTACCGTTGTTGTAATAAATGGTATCCAGACCCGAGGTAAAATAAAAAATACCGTTGTTCAGATCAAATGTGGTGGCTTCCATCCGCAAGGGTATACTGCTTGAAATATTCCCTGAAGGTTTGAAATTATTCAAATGTGTACCTTCAAAGGTGGCGAAGGTTTTTATTTCCTGTGGCAGGGTGCCCACCAGATTGGTAACACCATTTTGCCAGGCTCCGTGATTTTCGATGTTACCGGATATGTTAAGTGTCAGAATATAAGATACGTTATCAATTAAGCCATTGTTAATTACGTCACTTGTTACATCAAGAATTCGCGGTCCGCCGGTGTTTCTCAATTCTCCACCGGTTTGAACAGTCAATCCATCACAGGTTGCATTTTCATCCAGGTAAACCGGCCCTTTTAATACTACAAAGTCGATGGCTGCAGGCACAGAACCTCCGGTCCAGGTAGCAGGATCCGACCAGTTACCACCGTCCATCGTTGATTCAATAGTTAACTGAGCATAAAGAGAACTTGACAGGATTAATAATAATAAAAGTGCTGGTGATTTCATTTTTTCAGAGTCCGGGTGGAAATAATAATTTTTCTTCATAAACAAAAAGAGAAGCATCAATATCTCTTATAATACCTATTTAACAGATAATTAACATGATGCAACCAGATTCCTATCCATGTTTACATCAGCCGGGAGGTAGGTTAAATGACTGGCTTCATTGGTCCAATTTTTTATACGTCCGAATTCATCGATGGGCCATTGGTATTTGTAAATAAATCCAAAACATATAAAAAGAGCCCC
>JAGQVF010000254.1:1517-3054 GCA_020438135.1 Bacteroidales bacterium
ATCATAAATTTCGCTCTATTCCATTACCACAGATCATTCTTATCCTCGTTATCCACTTCACCGTCAGGGTTAACATCACCGGGCAGGTAGCTACTTAATACTTTGGCTTCCCTGTGATTTCCTGACGATTACACCCCGATCTTCCACAACCCTTTTTCGGTAAAGGCTTCGATGGTTTGTCTTTTGGCTTTGTTGATGATGTTGGAATGGGAGGTGTTGTTTCTGGATGCGTATTCTTTCAGATCGATGATCTCCTTTTCTTCGAGATACGCCAGCCTTTTGTGATAGCTGTTGGTGAGTGCTTTGAATACTATGTCTTCCATGATGACTGTTTTGTTTTTTCTGTCGAACTCCTCAAAAGCATCGTAGTACAAAGCCCTGTCGATAAATTTGATATGGATGGGGACATAACCTTCCCGGATGAGCAGGTAGTTGTTCAGTACCCTCCCGATCCGGCCGTTTCCGTCAACAAAGGGATGGATGTTTTCGAAACGGAGATGCATTTTTGCAATACGTTTCACAATCCCAAGATGAGCCGTTGCATAATATTCGATCAACATATCTTCCATTCTTTGCAACACCTGTGTGGGATCTGCACCTATATGTGTGCCCACCTTTACCCATTCACCCTCCGTCCTGAACCGACCGGCCACAGCATCGTTGATGTTCGACAATAACATTTGATGCAAGAGCAGGATCATCTCCAGATCGAGTTCCTTTTCTTTCGATCTTTTATTGATATATTCAACCACCCGCGAGAGGTTTTTTGCTTCGAATAATTCACGTTGGGAGATGAATCGGTCGAGGTCGATCTGAAGCAGTATTTTGGTGGTTTCCTCCAATGTCAGCGTCGAATTTTCGATGGCATTGGAATTATAAACCTGTTCGGCAACTTCGGCTTCAGCGATCATCTGAAGCAAGGAACCTTTCTTCAGGGCCTGTTTGTAGTAGCGTTCACGTAAAGGAGCTATGCGGGATTCTATGGTTGATTTATCTGTATTCATATATGGATGTTTAACGAAATAGGTCGGTATGTCGTTAAAATGTATTTTAATTTGTACAAATTAACGAATAAAAACTCAAAAAACGTTAAAATAAATACTATATTTTATATTTTCACGAAAATGTTCTTCCAGGCGTTAAAATTGTTGATATGCTGAAACAGAATAATATGTAGTTTTTAAAAATTAAAGAGCCCACCAAAGCAGGGCCTATTCAAATCAAAGATGTCTTATCCTATTATGGCATAATTACTAAGATATTTTTGTTCCATTAATCCTTGAAACATCTTACATGAATCCCGACACTTTGCACATAGCAATGCAGAGGGCACAATAAACAGGAAGTTTTATATCTTTGCATGTAAGGTGCCAACAATGGATGCAAATTCAGATACAAATAACATTCGCCTGGAAGAATAACTGTTTAATCCAAAGATAATCCAGCTCATGAAAAAAAATAGATTACTATTAGTCCTGTTCTTTTTATGTCCCACCCTTTATATAGTCAGTCAGGAAATAATAAATATCGGGGATAC
>JAGQVF010000255.1 GCA_020438135.1 Bacteroidales bacterium
ACACTATAAATCAAAATAGACAGCGCTGTGTTCTATCGGATTGATGCACAGTACAGGGATTTGAGCCTCATTGAACATGATTTTCTCATTCCATGGACCAACCGAGAATTGAGAGGATCCTACCTGCGGTTCTGTAACGATCATGATCAGATCCATATTCTTTTCAACTGCATGGGCAATCAACAGTTTGGCCGATTCACCAGCCTTTTCCGACATTTCCACGGAGTATTTAACACCTTCCTTTTTAAAGGCTTCGACAATTTGTTTGGTTATGATCTCAATGCGATTTCGGTCGGATGGATCTTTCACCAATTCCTTGTATATCACAATTTCAGCATCGAATACTTTTGCTGTAGTGATGGCGTAATTTACTTTCTGACGCGCTTCAGTAAATGTATTAACAGGGAATAAAATCCTGGACACATTGGTAAATGGTTTCTTTTGCACCACGAGCGTAGGAACCTGTGCACGCGTAATAACCTTCAGGGCAAAACTTCCGAATAATCTTTGCATCCCTTTTTTACCGTGAGTTCCTAAAACAATAAGATTTGCCCCGATCATTTCGGCCTTGTGATGGATCAAATCAAAAATACTTCCTTCTTCGAATGCATATTGAATCTGCAAGGAGGTTTTAGCGGCAAACTCATCTTTTAGGGAAATCAGATTTTTCTCAACCTCACCTTCCAAATCATCGGTGCCGAATTGTTTTTCAGACTCTTTGTTAATTACATGATAAATGCAAATATCAAACTTTAACATTTCACCGACCCGGATGGCATATTCGACGGCATTTTTACAAACTTCCGAGAAATCAGTCGGCACAAGTATTAAATTATTTAAGTTCATGTTGGATTTCTGTTTACTAAGTGAATGGAAATGAAAAAACTGGTTGTAAAGATAGTGTTTTCGTGATTATATCTATTTTTCTTTTTCTGAAAATGCCTGATCGACGGGTTCCCATAATTCAATTTTGTTTCCATCGGGATCAATTACCCAACCAAATTTTCCATATTCATATTCTTCAATCTCACCCACTACCTGCATGCCTTTTTCTTTTAAACCG
This sequence comes from Bacteroidales bacterium, assembly GCA_020438135.1. Taxonomy (GTDB): domain Bacteria; phylum Bacteroidota; class Bacteroidia; order Bacteroidales; family JAADJA01; genus JAADJA01. The sequence continues at coordinate 1,064 of JAGQVF010000255.1, forward strand.
GCAATTAAAGATACCAGGTCATCCACCCTGAAATTGATCATATATTCACGAGTTCCGGGTTTAAAATATTCCGGATTTTTTTCGAATACGCCAAATTGCGTGTTGCCTTCCATTTCAGGATTTTTATGATCGCGCCATTTAAACATATGTCCATATTCGTCGCAGGGTAATCCCAGGTTTTCTTCAAACCATTTTTTGGTTTTTTCAGGATCTGGTGAAGTTATAAAAAAACCTCCCAGTCCTGTCACCTTGCCTTTTTCCTTTTGTTTCATATCGATGGTTTTATTATTGAATGTGAAAATAATTAAACATATCATAGCCATGCTGGTTCAAATAAACCAGGCAACAATTATCAATAATCGCGAAGTTAAATTGGCTTTCTAAAAATCGTACTTTTGTTATCCAAAATAAATCATTACCCTATGAAACAATCACTATATATCCTTATCATTTTAATTTTCACATTTACCGACACATTTGGCCAAAACATTCAAAATCCGGGATTTGAAGACTGGGAGACCATCGGGCCAATTTCAGAACCGGTTCACTGGAGTTCAATAAAAACTTCAGATGATCAGGGAATTGCCGATCTTGCTCCGGTAGTCTGGCAAAAATCGACCGATGCACATACAGGCAACTATTCAGTTCAGCTAACCAATGTGTACACCCTCATTGTGGCAACCGGTATTGTTACCAATGGCCGGATTCATGCAGAGTTAAATGCTGATTCAGGTTATGTATATACAAATACCGCTAACCCCGGCTGGTATACCAGCTACACCAAACGGCCTGATAGCGTGGTGATATGGGCTAAGTACACCCCTCAGGGAGGTGACACTGCACAGGTAAAAGTCTTGCTACACAAAAATAACGCAACGCTGCCTCCCAAACCACAAAACCAGGGAAACCGTATTGGTTACGCCCAAATCAATATTGTCGGAACCTATACTAACTGGACCCGTTTTTCAGCTCCATTTACATACAACAGCACTGAAAGTCCGGAATATATGCTGATGGTGCTTACCTCGGGTGCAGGCACACAAGCCATCGAAGGAAGTACAGCCAAATTTGATGATATGGCTTTGATAGAAGGATCTGCGGGTATTCAGCTCTTTAACGACAGTAAATCTTTATTTTATATATACAATCACGAGCTGATTTTGGATGAACTTCCACAGGGTTTTAATGAAGATCTTTATCTTGATATCTTTAACCTGAATGGATCACTTGCCTTTTCGGCAACAATTCAAAAAAGTCAGCGAAAAGTTTCATTACCGGTTGGTAAGGGACAATACATTGCAAGGGTGAAGGCAGGACAGCAAAGTTTGTCACAAAAAATCATTATACAATAAACCAAAGTTTCGGAAAAATTTCAATCAACCAAAAAACCGAATAGTTTTTACGACCAACCATGTTCTGCTCCTCAAAAAACAATACGCTTTTCCATCAATGCCATTCCAGACGATCAGAAATGGCAATGCTGATTGTAGTCTTTATTTTATCACTGATTGGATTTAACACTTTTTCGCAGGAAACCGGAAATTTCGCCGGGCAAATTTTGGAGGAAGATACCGGACAGCCTTTACCGGGCGCTAATGTAAAAATTGCTAAAAATCCGTCGTATGGCGTTGCTGCGGATATTAATGGCAGATTCAACATGGAAGTTCCCGCAGGAAAATACATATTTATTGTGTCATACACAGGCATGAAATCAGATTCAATCAACCTTGAGATAGTCGCCGGTGAAACCATATCCAGAATAATAAAGCTGAAGGTTTTCATGTCGGAGCTGTCAGGTGTTGAGATTAAAGTGGGGCGTTTCGATCGTCAAATTGAGGAGTTGACCGTTTCGATGGAAGTTATTTTACCTGATCAGATAGATGCCAGAAACACACCTGACATAAAAGAAATTCTCGACTATACACCCGGACTGAATATTCTTGACGGAGAACCCCAGATACGGGGTGGTAGTGGATTTACATTTGGCGTTGGAAGCAAGGTTGGTGTTTTTATCGACGGCATGCCAACCCTTTCAGGTGACGCCGGCAGACCATACTGGGAATTGATACCCATCGAAAACATCAAACAAATTGAGGTGATCAAAGGAGCTTCTTCTGTACTTTCTGGAGCCTCATCGCTCAGTGGTGCCATTTATATCCGGACAAATTCACCAGGGTTGAAACCTTCCACCAAAATTAAAATGTATACCGGATTTTACGACAAACCCAGATATGATTACATGAAATGGTGGGGTGAAATACCCCTGATGAGTGGTATCGGTTTTCTCCATTCACGTATCGAAAACAATACGGATATTGTAGTGGGAGGCAACCTGCAATATGATCATGGATACGAAGGCCCACCGGTTACCCTTCCTTATGTGGTGGACACTGTATCGGATTTTACAGAATCACAAATGAAAGAACGGCGGGGCGGGATCAATTTCAACCTGAGGCACCGTAACAAAAAATTTCCGGGATTTAATTATGGTATAAATGGCAATGCCATGATGGAGCACAGCAAACTGATGATTGCTTGGCTTGATGATTCTACCGGATTTTACAGGGCGTATCCGGGTGCTGTATCTCTGCAGGATCGGGCGATTGTGTATCTTGATCCTTTTGTAAATTTTTATTCAAAGTTGGGATATAAACACAGTTTTAGGTCGCGGGTTTTGTTTAACGACAACAAAATGACCAACAACCAATCGAACAGCAGCACGGTATTTTATACCGATTATAACTATCAGCGCGAATATCCCAGCCTGAATAATTTAAAGTTTATAGGAGGTTTCTCAACGCAAAGTACATGGTCGCATGCCAGGCTTTACAGTGCATCAGGTTCACCCAACAACACCCTTTTCAATTTTTCGGGATATGTTGAATTTGAACATAAAATGTTTGAAGTACTTACGGTTACAGCAGGATTCCGGTACGAGTATTTTTCGTTGAACGGCAAGGAGGTGGATACAAAACCGATATTCAGGGCAGGTGCAACACTGAAAGTAATGCAGGAAACCTATTTGCGCATGTCGGTGGGTGAAGGATACAGGTATCCAACCATTGCCGAAAGATTTATTTCAACAAATTTAGGTGCATTCGGTGTGTTTGCCAATCCCAATCTGGTACCCGAAACCAGTGTAAATGCTGAATTGGGTATTAAACAGGGTCTTAAATTCAGCAACTTTTTTGGATACCTTGATATAGCAGCTTTTCAACAGGATTATGAAAATACTATTGAGTATCTTTTCGGATTCTGGAATGAGAATTATAACACAAAACCATATGCTGGCTTCAGGTTCCTTAACACAGGAAAATCTCGCATCATCGGTATCGATGCTTCTATAACAGGAAAGGCACAGATCAATGAGCAGATTGTGATGACAACCCTCGTGGGTTATAATTATATTTTACCCAGGTCGCTGGAGCCCGACCTGGTATTTGCAAATGATTATAACCCCAATGGAAGCACTGAATATACTTTTACAAACACCAGTGTAAATCCGGAAAAAGATATTTTAAAGTATCGCTTTATCCATACCGTTAAAGCCGACCTTGGCCTTGAATTATATGGTTTTTCCCCCGGTATTTCAATCAAATACTTTAGCAAAATTGAAAACCTTGATAAAGCAATTGAAGATTTCGAACGTGTAACCAATGCTTCCGGGGGAACTACGCAACCGGTAAAATACATGGACTATTTTTATGAACATAACAACGGCAATTTATTATTGGATGCCCGGATCGGCTATACATGGAACAACAAACATAAAATTTCGGTAAGTTCCAAAAATCTGACCAATCGCTGGTACTCGCTCAGGCCCTTAAAAGCAGAAGCCATGCGAAGTTTCATATTTCAGTATTCGCTCACTTTTTAGTACGGATGTAGATGACACGCTCCACAAAAAAGAAAATTGAAGTATTGATGCCCCCGGCTGTAGGTTATTCCCTGCGAATATTGTTTTCATTTCCGTTTACCTACACGATATCGATCCGGTATATTCCGAGAATGATCGTTTTGGGATTGATCAATCTAATAAATTTTCCTTTCCGCATATATGAGCAGCTATTTATCAATCCCCGATATTCAGGTCGACCGGTTGCCGAACCTCCTGTGTTTATTATCGGACACTGGCGAAGCGGCACTACCCATCTGCATAACCTCCTGAGTATGGATCCTCAAATGGGATATGTTACCACTTACCAGGGTGTTTTTCCTGATACGATTTTTAACAAGGCAGGGAAATTCCTTTTTAAAAACTTCACAAGGTTGTTGATTCCCCGCACCAGGAAAGGCGATAATGTGATATTGGACACAGACTATCCGCAGGAAGAGGAGTTCGCACTGGGAGATAAAGTACCTGTTTGTTTTTATTATTTCTGGTTGTTCCCACGTCGGATCGAAGCTTTATATAAAAAGGCAATACAATTTGAAAAAATCAGCAACGGCCAAAAAATCAGGTGGATTTCAAATTATAAGTTACTTGTAAACAAAGCGCTGAGAAACTCAAACGGTAAAATTTTTCTCTCAAAAAACCCACCGAATACAGGCAGGATAACTGCAATTTTAGAGATGTTTCCGGAAGCAAAATTTATATTCATTCACCGCAATCCGGTTGAGGTTTTCCTTTCGACCCGACATTTTTTTAACACCATGATGCCCAATTTACAGCTTCATTCCATTGATCAGGGTGAACTGGACGAACAGATCCTTCAAACCTATAAAAAACTCATCAATGATTACCACGTTCAAAAACAAAACATTCCTGAAGGCAATTTGACAGAAATCAGGTTTGAGGACCTTGAACAAAATCCTCTTAAGATTGCTAATAAAATATACAGGGAATTGCAAATTCCGGGGTTTAGTTCAGCATTGCCCTATTTCGAAAAATATATTGAAGAAACATCACACTATAAAAAGAACAAACATAAAATTTCAGAGTCATTACTCGATAAAGTACTGAAAGAGTGGAGTTTTATGATGAACAAGTACAACTACAAAATCCCTGAAACCATTGAAGTTACACATGAATAAAAACCTGCTACTTTCAATATTAATATTTGGACTGATCCACCAAACCGCCCGATCGCAGGATGAATGGGAACTCAGAAAAGACAAGAACGGCATCCGGGTTTATTCGAGGTCTTCCGACATAATACCTTTCGATGAACTGAAGGCAGAGACTATACTGGCGTTTTCACCGGAAACATTACTCAATGTAATGCTCGATATTAAAAACTATCCCGAATGGGTATCAGATGTAGAATCTGCAAGGCTTCTCAGTCGTGAAGGTGATACAGCACAAACCTATTATTCAGTGATAGGAGTGCCCTTCCCGTTTGAGGATCGCGATGTTGTTTATTACAATACTTTTCAGTTTGATGAGAACTTTAACTCGCTTGTGATCACCATAGAAGCGGTTAATGATGTTATGAACGAACAGGATGATTATGTTAGAATGTCCTTCGGTAAGGGCAAATGGACTGCTAAAAAAACAGATGAGGGGCATTCATCTGTTTCACTCCAAATGCTGGCTGACCCGGGAGGTAATATTCCCGCCTGGCTCGTGAATAAATTCATTGTTGATTCACCATTCAACACGCTAAGCAATCTGAAAGAGTTTGGGAAAAAGGAACAGTATCAATAAAATACTATTGATCTGATCCGCTTTCTGCCGTAGGTTTCAGGTTTTCAACAGTAAAAACCTCATCGGTTAATCCCACATCAAATTGCACTTCAAGGATAACGATCTGCGTTGAATGATCCTTTTTAAGATCGGTCATAGTCACTTCACGAGCATACCAGTATTTTCCTGATTTGGTATATTGGTATGTTGCTTCTTTCACCTTTTCATCCCTTTTATCATAATAATCGATCTGATGCGGATAGAAATGTTCCTTATCAAGCATGACTATCAGTTTCGAGTAATCAGATTTTTCATAATCAGGTGTAAGTTCCAAAACATAAACATCTTCTTTTGTTTCCAGGAGTTTCGGAACAAATCTCTCGGAATAGGGCTTGGGATCCATATCCTCCATTGAAAAATCGGTACCGGTGAAGGCCTGCGATTTTGCCAGCATTGAAATTTTGGTAGGTTTACCGAAAGCAGGCAGGTAAAGCCACATCACATCACCAGGAAGAGAAAGGGTTGCAATTCCCGCCTGCGATTCAGGTTTGGTGTAACGATATAGTCTTTTATCTTTTCCCTTCTGAAACATCTCCGCTTCCCTCACCTTCTCTTTATCATTCTTTTTAGTAAGAATAATTTGCACAGTTGCCTTCCGGTCATTTGGGGCATTCATCAAATCGTCCATTTTTTTGAGAAAAGTC
>JAGQVF010000016.1 GCA_020438135.1 Bacteroidales bacterium
TTCTATTCTTTATGATTTTTTGTTTAATTTATTTTATAATATATTAAACAAATGTTGCTTTATTTCGTTTTCTATAGACAAATGTTGATATCATGGAAACGAACAGATTGAACGGACATAAGGAACATTTCAGCCAGGGATTAAACGGACACGATACATTATTGATTGATAACCCCGAGTATGATTTTATGGGCGATAACCATATAAGCACCTCCATTGAAACACCTATGCGTGAGGATGCTTTTATGCTAACCGACGAGGACAAGAGGGAGATCATCGAAACCCATTTTAAGCAAATTATGCTCACTCTTGGACTTGATCTGAATGATGACAGTTTAAGCGGAACACCAAAACGTATTTCAAAATTATTTGTGAATGAATTATTTAAGGGACTAAATCCGGCAAACAAACCCGGTATTTCTGTTTTTGAGAATAAATTTAATTACAATCAAATGCTGGTTGAAAAAAACATCAGCGTACGATCAACCTGCGAGCATCATTTTCTTCCGGTAACCGGCAAAGCTCATGTTGCATATATTTCGTCAGGAAAAGTGATCGGATTATCAAAACTGAACCGAATCGTCGATTATTTTGCACGACGCCCTCAAATTCAGGAGAGAATGACCGTGCAGATAGCCGAAGAACTGAAACAGGTTCTTGAAACTGAAGACATAGCCGTTGTTGTGGAAGCAAAACACCATTGTGTTTCAACACGCGGTATAGAAGATGACAGCAGCACAACATTGACAGCATCATACAACGGAAAGTTCAAAGATGAGCGGACCAGGGAAGAATTTCTGAGGTATATAAGTTTGGACTTACGTAAATAAAAGACTTTCCTTTCAAGTTGGTTTTATTTGATTGCAGGAAGCCTCTTCGATGTGAAGGGGCTTTTCTGTTTTATATCATTTAGAGGCTCTGATCAATAAAACGTATACAGGAAAATGGTCGCTGTAGCCACCCATATATGAATCGCCTACAAATGTCCTGAAAGGATAACCTGCGAAAGAGCCCTCTTTCTGCAACAGGAAATTTTTATTAAAAACCACTGCTTTATAAAAAGAAAACTGAGTTCTGTCTTCGCTGAGCAAACCCTGCGACAATATAATCTGGTCGAACAGGTTCCAGGTGTCGCGATAAGCAAGCGAACCGATGCCTGCCCGATAAAGGTCGTACATCGGATTATACAAATCTCCATCCTGCAGTGACTTCCGGCTCCCGCTTGCACGCAAAAATTCCTTCACACTTGGATTAACCGGATCGTCGTTCAGATCGCCCATCACCATAATTTTTGCATTGGAATCAAGGGTTAGCAGAGAATCAACGATCATTCTTGATAATTTACCGGCAGCGTTTCTTTTCGGACGGCTTCTTTTTTCCCCGCCACTTCGCGAAGGCCAGTGATTTACCACCACATGTATCATCTCTCCATTGAGTAAACCCGATACCACGAGCTGGTCGCGGGTTCTGAAGCCTGTGTCTTCAGGCATAGTAAGGCGCACTGATGTGCTGTTCACAGGTTTAAAATATTTTTCCTGGTAAAGTAAGCCCACATCCACACCCCGCCGGTCGGGTGAATCGTAATGAACGATTTTATAATTCCTGTCTGCAATCTGCGGGTCTTTCACCAGATCTTCCAACACACCCCTGTTTTCGATTTCAGAAACACCAAGCAATGCCAAACCATCAGGGGTTACGTCAGTACCTACCTGAGCAATAACTCTGGCCATGTGATTCAATTTTTCATGATATCTTTTGGAACCCCACTTTTTATCAGCTTCGGGCGTAAATTCCTCGTTGAGTCGCAATTCGGGATTATAAATGGTGTCGAATAAATTCTCAAGGTTGTAGAAACCAATACAAACAACATCGTACGATTGCTGTGCTGAAGATTTAAGTGAAAAACTCAGGCTTAAAACAAACAACACAATTACTAAAAGATTCCTCATTTTCTGTATGGATTGGACGATTTAAATTTTCGGCTAAATTATTATTAATTGTCAAATAAATAAATGCAATTTATTAAATGTATTTCCAACAAATTTTTACTTTTGTTGCCCCTCGAATTTATCGCGAATTTATTTATTTCGATATGAAAGTTATTTATTTACTGACCTTAATACTCCTTTCAGGATTGGTGGTTAAGGCGCAAGAGCCCGATTCACTCAAACTCGAGCAACAGCAGGACAATTTACCGCAGATTACCGTGTTTGCCGAAGACCTTGAAGCTGACAATCAGGCACAGGAGATATCAGGTTTACTTCAATCCAGTAGCGACATATATGTTTCTACTGCAGGATACACCTTCGGACAAACCAGGTACAGGATACGGGGTTACGATTCGGAAAACACAACTGTGTTAATCAACGGTGTACCGGTAAACGACCGCGAAACGGGAAGGGCCTATTGGTCATCCTGGGGCGGTTTGAATGATGCCACCCGAAACAAAACCATCGAAACCGGTATCGGAGCTTCCTCAGAAGCATTCGGGGGTGTAGGCGGTGTTACAAACATGATTACCAGAGCATCTTCGTTCAGGAAACAGACCAAACTTACCTACTCGATGACCAACCGAAGCTATCGCAACCGGGTAATGTTTCTTTACTCAACCGGTGAAATGAAAAACGGATGGTCTTTTGCGGCATCAGGATCACGACGCTGGGCAGAAGAAGGTTATGTTGAAGGAACATTTTATGACGCGTGGAGTTATTTTGTGGCAGCTGAAAAAAAGATCAATTCGCGACACAGCATCGGCTTGATCGGCTATGGCGCACCCAACAGAAGGGGGCGTAACGGTGTTGCAACACAAGAAGCGTATGACCTGGCCGGTACAAACTATTACAATGCCTATTGGGGATTTCAAAACGGAGAAAAACGAAACTCCAGGGTCGCCAATTATCACCAACCCATGATTATGCTTTCGCACTACTGGAAAATGGATGATAAAAGCCAGCTGACATCTACGCTTTATTATACTTTTGGAAGAGGCGGATCAACAGCACTCGACTGGTATACAGGGAATGATCCCCGCCCGGATTATTACAAAAACATGCCCAGCGACGACCGCGACTTCAATGGATATAGTTATGTTGAAAGAGCTGAACGCTGGGAAAATGATGAAACTTTCCGACAACTTGATTTCGACTATTTTTACTTTTATAACCGCAAAAACCTATTTACCATTAATAATGCAGACGGAGTACAGGGTAAAACCATCACCGGAAATCTTTCAAACTACATCATTGAAGATCGCAGAAACGACCGGAAAAATTTTGGTTTTGACGCCAATTATAAAAGAGAACTGAATGAACATGCTGTTTTTTCTTCAGGCCTGAACTTGTCATGGTTCAAATCAGATCAGTTTAAATTAGTTGAAGATCTGATGGGTGGAGATTTTTACCTGAACGTCGACAAATATGCTGAAAGGGACGATTTTGAAGATACCGACTATATACAAAACGACCTGAACAACCCAAACCAGGCAGTGCGCGAAGGAGATATCTTTGGATACAATTATACGGGAAACATCAATGATTATACTTTTTTCGCCCAAACCGACTTCACCTATCCGAAATACGATTTTTATGTAGGAGGACAGCTGGCATACAATGAATTCTGGAGGACCGGTCACATGAGAAATGGCAAATTCCCAGATAATTCTTACGGTGATTCTGAAAAACAAAACTTTTTTGGCTTCGGTTTAAAAGGCGGTGTAACCTGGAAAATTACAGGGCGGCATTTCATCGAGGCTAATGTTCTGTATCAAAGTAAAGCTCCGAACTTTCGTAATTCCTATGTATCTCCACGAACCAGGAATCAGGTTTTGGACAATTTAACAAATGAAAAGATTTCTTCAGGAGATATCAGCTACATATACCGCTCGCCCTACATAAAAGGCAGGTTGACAGGATTTTACACACGATTCGAAGACCAGGTTTACCTACGGCAACTTTACCACGAAACCCTCAGAAGTTTTGTTAACTACCAGATGACGGGTGTGGATAAAGTGCATTATGGAACCGAATTGGGAATTGAAGCCAAAGTATCGCAGGAATTTACACTTACCGGTGTTTTGGGAGCAGGCAATTATATTTACGATTCCAGGCCAACCACCACCGTTTCGGTCGACAATTATGCCAGGGTACTTGATTCAAGAACCATCTACCTGAAAAACTACAAAGTAGGAGGATTTCCTCAAACAGCCATGTCAGGCGGAATTAAATACTTTTCGTCGAGTTATATTTATGCAGGAGTTAATTTCAATTATTACGACAACATTTATTTAGATCTTAACCCCGACAGAAGAAGTGCCGAAGCAGTTCAAAACTATGCGGCTGATTATCCCTACAGGGACGAAATTCTCGAGCAGGAAAGACTGGACCCTGCTTTTACAATTGATGCATATGTCGGCAAATCATGGCGAATTGATTACACCTATTATATAAGCCTGAATTTTAGTATATCTAACCTGATGGATGTGCAGGATTTTGCTTTCGGAGGATTTGAACAGTTCAGATATGATCCGTTCGATCTCGATAAGTTTGCTCCCAAATATTTCTATCTGTACGGCAGGCAGTTTTATTTAAATTTAAATTTCAGATTCTAAATTTATATTCGGAATGAAAAATACAAAAACTTTATTGGCATTTATTATTGGCGCTGTTATCGCTTTTTCATCATGCGTAAAAGATGAACCGGATGTTCCGCCGGAATCATCAATACCATTTTACCCTGATAGTGTTTGGTCGATCTACGAACTCAAACAACAATACAACATGGAAGGAACACATGAAATCACCGGTAATTATTCTGTTTTTGGAGTGTGTGTGATGGATGAACGTACCGGCAATATTTATCAAAGTACTTTCATCGAAGACGGATCGGATGGAATCCAGATTAATTTTCTCGGCACCAGTGGTATTTACCTCGGAGATTCCGTGAGAATTTATCTGAAAGGTTGTACCATCGATGAATATGGCGGCATGCGACAATTGAACAATGTGAATGCAGGATATAATGTTGAAAAAATTGCTACACGCCATTTTGTAACTCCTGAGGTAGTATCAATCAGTCAGCTCCGAACAAACATAAACACTTATGAAGGGAGGGTTATCCAGTTAAATGATGTGCAATTTGTACAATCGGAATTGGGAGAAACCTATGCTGACTCAATACATCGCGAGGATATTAACCACACTCTTGAAGATTGCCAGGGGGCAAATGTAATTGTCAGGACCAGCGGATACGCTAATTTTGCCAATAAATTACTACCTGAAGGCAATGGATCATTCATCGCAATCGCCGGTCATTACAACGGAGATGCGCAACTCACCATAAGAACCACCACTGAAGTGAACCTCACCGGCGAACGATGCGGCATCAATGTTGAAATCCCTGAACCTAACATCACCATTCCCGAGCTGAAAGCCCTTTACCAGGGTCAGAGGCTTCAGATCAACAACGATCTAGTGATAGGTGCACATGTGGTTGCCAACGATGAGTCAGGAAACTATTATAAAACCATTGTTATTCAGGACGATCAGGGTGGAATTGAACTCAAAATAAACGACTACGATCTTTACCAGGATTTTCCTGTTGGGCAGGAAATTTATGTCAAATGTCAGGATCTGTTTCTTGACACCTATGGTGGTGTTGTTCAGTTGGGATCAACATACGAAGATGGAGGAGAAATCCTTTTCGGTGGTATTCAACCGGGGTCATTATTTATGCATGTTGTGAAAGGTCCCAATGTTAATCCTGTTGAACCAACCGAATTCACTATTTCTCAAATTGGAGTTGCGCAAATTGGCATGCTTGTTAAGCTGCCCGAAGTGCAGTTTGCCGAAAATGAACTGGGTCAGACGTGGGCAGCCTTCCAGCTCGCCAAAAACAGAACCCTGCAGGATTGTTTCGGTAGCACAATTATTGTCAGAACCAGTGGCTATGCTGATTTCTGGGGTGAACCATTACCGGAAGGCAATGGTGACCTGGTAGCAGTTGTTAGCGCTTTTAACGGAGATATGCAGCTCTATGTAAGAGATCTGAATGATGTTGACCTGACCGGCGAGCGTTGTGATATCGGCGGCGGTGGTGAACCGATTCTCTCCACTACCTTCGATGATGGTTGGGAAAATTGGTCAACCGTAAGCGAAACAGGCGCCCAGGTTTGGGGTCGTGAAAATTCCTTTGGTCCCGACGGATCAGCCTGTGCCCAGATCAACGGATATTCCAACGGATACAATATTAACCACGACTGGCTGATTTCTCCTGAAATCAATCTTTTGGGTTATTCAAGTGCATTCCTGAGTTTTGAATCTGCCAAAAATTACACAGGTGATAACATTGTTATTAAGGTAACTGACAACTTCACCGGCGATCCCGCTACAACCAACTGGACAACTGTTTCAGCTACTCTTTCAACCGGTGGATATAACTGGACAGAATCGGGTTCTGTAAATGTATCTTCCTTTGCCAACGGATCACTATGGGTAGCTTTTGAATATACATCAACCAGCAGCACCGCTTCTGACTGGCGTATTGACAATGTTGAAGTAAAAGTAAACTAAGATAGTTCAAATCTCTAAAAAAGGACCCGGTACCAGGTTGTACCGGGTTTTTTTATTTCATACAAAACCCTCAAATGCTGATACGATATCTTTATGCTGCCTGCCGCGGGTCTGAAATTCCTCAGAAAATGCAAGTGAAATTATGTTGTGTCGGTTTTTAAAATTGAAGTCAGCTCCTATAATCCTGCCCGTTGCCCGTCGGTAAACTTCACCACAAAAGCACCTGTAGCTCCTTTTTGGATCAGTTGTTTCCGCAAATCAAGAGCCTCCGTTTTAGTCAGGCATTTACCAACTGTATATTTTCTCCAGTTATGATACACTTCTTCATTCACGTCCTCTTCACCCAAATCATACATACCCTGCAGAACAGATGGAGAAACTTTGCTCTTTTGAAGCGCCAGGATTTGAATCCGGTAACAGGTTCCTGATTCGACATATTTAGTATCCTCAGGCTGTTTGCTTCCGGGCAATACATCCGGTGCAAGGTCTTGTAATTCGCTGAGGGTATTCAAACGCTGACCTTCATAATATGCAATGATAAATGCATCATTGAGCTTTCGCTGTTGGATTAACTCATTTCTGTAGGAGCGTGCTTCCTGGTAGGTTTTAAACGAACCAATCGAATATTTGTACCAGTTTCCGATTTTTTCCTCTATAATGGGTTTATTGAGGCCGAGGTACCTCGACAGGCTGTCAACCGAAATGGGCTTTTTATATGAGGCTCGCAACTGTATTCTGAATTCAACTTTTTCACTGGGTGAAACCATTTTTTCATCCTCCAGCTTATCTTCTTTTACGACGATCGGTTCAGCAACGATTTTCCGCCGGATAAATACATCGGTCTTAAAACGGAATTCCTTTTTCATCTCGTCAAGATAAAGGATGCTGGTCATAGGCAACTGACCGTAAATTTTGTCGAGTCTTACATTGTAATCAATAGTAAAAACACTGTCTTTGGGTAATTCATCCCAGTAGAGACTTAAGGTATAGTTCTGGAACTCCATTCGCGCATTGTCGATAGCTGTATCCATAACATTAAATCCAATGGGCAAAACCTGGGTAAGTTCGGCCGGCCCCTGAATATTTCCTTTATGTATGGTACAACTCAGTTTAAACTGATCCATCGATTTGAGATCTTCAGGAAAATCGTAATCAATATTGATGAATGCATTGTAATGACTCTTCTCCTTTTCAGCAATTTCGGGTGGAACTACAATCTCACGCTTTTGTTTATCAATTGTAAATGTATAAGTTATACCCAGCGAGGTATAAAAATAGGCATCGTTGTGACCACCTCTTTCATAACCATCCGGAAAATCGGTATTGGTAAGCCGTAAACCGGGTTCGAGATTGAGGAATATCCGGTTGGATAATTTCACATCAAGACCAAAAGCAACCGGCAGGGCAAACCCCATTTCACCGGAAGTTTTGATGGCGTTTTGACGTCCTTTGTTTTCATCATTTACAGATGCTGTTTCTGTTCGCCAGGTTTCTCCGTTCATGATCAAAAAGCCTGCACCTGTGAGAAAGTAAACATTAAACAAACGCTCTTTTTCGCCAAACACCAGGTGTGTGAGGTTGACAGTAGCACCCAGTTGAATTTCATTCATCCGGCTCTCAAATTGCAACGACGAAGGGGTTTTAACGCCTTTTAATCCAAGATTCGAATATTGCAGGTGTCCGTATAGATATGGCACAATTTGCCTGCCGGCCCTGAACCCGAATCCAAAATCGGTTTCATCCTGAAATTTAGCCAACGGATTATTTTCGTTTTGTATATCGCCGTACAACTGCGAAAATCCACCATGAACCGTAATATACCAGGGATATTGAAGGGATGACTGGGCGAAAACACCCACCGTAAGAAGGGTAAATATAAATATGGAAACAAGTATCCGGTATCTCATTCCGACAGTATTCCGAGTTCTGACAACTCTATATTGCTGCAAATGTAGCATGTAAACCCCTCCTGTTGTCGTTGTAGTTCTTGTTTTATTTAACAAGGCAGTGTTTATAAAACAGGTAAATATACGAAGTGTAATGCGAATAAAAAAACCGAATCAGCATATTTTTGGATAAATTTGTTGATTATAAACTTACTGAAATGACCCGCTTAAGTGTAAATATCAACAAAATAGCAACCATCCGAAATGCCCGTGGGGGCAATATTCCGGACGTATTGAAGGCTGCCATCGATTGTGAACGGTTTGGCGCAGAAGGAGTCACCGTTCATCCCAGGCCGGATGAAAGACACATCCGTTACCAGGATGTAAGAGATATTGCCCCGGTGGTTAAAACAGAATTTAACATTGAGGGATATCCATCAAAATCATTCATCGATCTGGTACTGGAAGTGAAACCCGACCAGGTGACCCTGGTTCCTGATCCACCGGATGTACTCACTTCCAACGCAGGCTGGGATACCATTACCAACCAAATATTTCTGAAAGAAGTGGTTGGGGAATTTCACAAAAACGGCATACGGGTATCGCTGTTTATCGAAACTGATGAAAAAATGATCCGAAATGCTGTTCATACCGGAGCCGACAGGGTAGAGCTTTATACAGAAGCGTATGCAAGCAACTTTTCAAAAGGAAAGGAAAAAGCAATAGATCCGTTTGTGAAAGCCGCCAAAGTGGCCAATGAAGCCGGACTGGGATTGAATGCAGGTCATGATCTGAACCTTGACAATTTGAAATTTTTTGCGGATAACATTCCCGGATTAATGGAAGTTTCGATTGGGCATGCCCTGATCTCTGATGCGCTCTATTTCGGATTGGAAAATACCATCCAGCTTTATCTTCGTCAGCTCCAGAAAGCCTGATCATCAGGAATCAGAAGGGCGTAATAAAACATTAATGCATTAAATAATGCGTAAAATACTACGCCGGCCTGCCGGTCGAGCATACCTTCCACAAGGTTGTGAAAAACCATCAATACAATAAATGTGAAGTAAAGTATCTTGCGTTTTTTGAAGGCAAACCAGGCCGGCAGCAGAAAACCAAGAATTAACAGGATAAATCCGGGCAGGCCGGTTGCCATAAATGTTTGAAGGTATTGATTATGTGAATTGACCCTTTTTTCGTCGACCGATTGCAGGTTGTGCTCACGAAATTTTTCGGTAAGTGCTTGCTTTACATCTCCCGTTCCAACTCCAAACAAAGGATTTTCCCTGATCACTTCCCAGGAGTATTTCCAGGCAAGAAGCCGAATGGCTGTGCTTTCCTGTTTTTCTGCCAATGCCTCGTCACTCTTATTTTCCTCAACAGATTCTTTAATCGCATAAAAACGATTGAGAGCAGGAGAAGTTATATAAAGAACGACGGAAAACAATGCAGATAACGACAACAACCACACAATGGGAGGAATACCCTGTTCCTTGATTTTGAGTACAGAAAAAAACAAAAAAGAGGCAAAAATGATAAATACCCCGATAATTCCTGCTTTGGAGCTAAGCATCACAGTAACCATCATAAAAAACAGGATTGCAATCACCACAAATACAGTTTTGGTAGTGTTAACCTTATATTTTCTGATCAGCCACCTGCTAAGAATAGCAATTGCGAAGCTATAGTAAAGTGCCAGGTAACTGGGATGGAAAGGAGCCGATAGCCGTGCATAGAAAAATACGGCCGGGTTCGATTCCTGGAAATAATGATAAACAGCAATGTTCAGGATTAAAAATGCGCTGAACAAACAGCCCCAGATAAATCCCTTTATTACACGAAGATAAAAATCCGGAGCAATTTTTTCAGGACGGATGGTTGAGATCACCAGGGGAAAAATCAACAGCGACAATTTCACTTCCAAAACAAGGTAAGCTCCTGACCAACCGGAAAAATTTTCAGAATAGAATGCACCCAATAAGTAAGGCAGGTAAACGATTCCAAAAAGCAGCGTCAACCGGCTGATTTTCGAACTTTTTAATCTTCGGAATTTTTCACCAAAATTGAGTTCGAGCAGCCAGTTTAACCCAATCAGCGCAATAACCGATGCTGCCACACGCTCATGAACGGGTAAAACAAAGGCCAATGCCGGTAACAGGAAGTAATAAACCTTATCGTGAAATTTACGTGGTAAAATACCCATTAAACATTTGCTTATATAAATTCATTAATATGTGCTTCCGCAAACTTAAGAACCTTTTTGGGATTTGCAGTATCTGTAGGAAAATTCTCGATATGCTTCGACAGAAATAATGCATTTGGAACATCTTTTTCATTCAGATCCCAAAGATTCCAGTTTTCTTTCACGGGATAAAGAGGTGTACAAAACCAATCTCCCAGCTCAATTTTTCTTTTGTAAGCAAGTTCATCGAAGTTTTGACGGTTTTGAACCAGAACCGGATATTTCAAAAATGAATGATCTTCGAAATATTTCAAATCAACATGATATTTGCCCCTTTCCTTAAGGAAATGTGTATATATCTCAGCATTCTTTTTTCTTCTTTCTATGATTACAGGCAAATTTCCGAGGTTTGAAATGCCCTTTTTTACCTGTGTATCGGAGATATCCTTAAAATAGTCGCCGGGCATTTGAATTCCAGATAGTTCCTCTCCCTTACTGGACCCTATTACAAGATTATACTTACTCAGAATCCGGTACAGCGATCGCAACCTCCAGTAATTGGAGGGATTTAATACAAAATCTCTGGCAAAAAGCAATGCCGAAAGAACAAGTTTATCTTTTCCGGAAGGTTTCAATAAATCTCCATTTACCTGATGCAGATCAGGGATCAGAGACTTGTCATTTACCGAAGCAAATCCACCAATGCCCGTCGAAAACGGTTTGTTCCACTGTGTACTGAAAAAAGCGGCATCGCAATATGAGCCATTTGGTTTTCCTTTAAAAGTTCCGCCAAAACCATGCGTGCAATCTTCGATTGATCGTATGCCTGCGTTTTTGGCCAGCCCGGCAATTTCGTCCACACCAAATGACAACCCAAAGGTATTTTGTGTGATGATGACCTTTGTTTTTGAAGTAATAGCTTTGCGATAGCTGTCAGGAGAGGCATTCATCGGACCTCTTTGAACATCCACATACACCGGTTTGGCACCCAGGTATTTGATCGCATTGGGAACCACCACACAGGTAAACCCGGGCAGGATCACTTCATCTCCCGGCCCGACTTTCATCGCTTTCAGCAGGGCATACAATGCAACCCGCCCCTTCCAGTAAAGGAATATATCCGTATTGCCACCGAGGTATGCCGAGAGTTTATGTTTATATTCCTGCGTGCCCATTTATTTTCTTCAAATATACATAGGAGAGTTCATCATCATGAATGATCATTTCATCCACTTTTATAAATCCGTTGTTTTGATAAAAACGGTTGGCAGCTTCAAGACTTTTGCCTGCAACAACTTTCACATGCGTAAATTGTTTGTGTGTCAAAGAGTTTTCCAGTTCAATCAATAACAGTTGGCCGATCTTGAGCAACCGGTATTCCTTTGAAACTGCAACAGATAAAATTTCCGGGACATGCATTGCACTCTTGTTATGTGTTGCTCTGCCGGTTTCCAGTATTTTTTTTATAGTTCGAAGACGAAACAGCACTGGAAACAGTTGTAAAGTCGCTGATAAAAAATGAGTGGTTACAAATCTTTTAAGCAGTCCATCCGGTTGTAATGCACAACTGATATAGCCATATATTTCATTTTTATTCGCATACACGAAAACGATTTCATTTGTGATCAGATAGCGGTAGAGTAGTTGTAAAAAACGAAGTGGCAATGTTGATAAAAATCCTTTATTGATCGCTTCTTTATGCAATCCGGCAACGCTTTTCGAGTCGCCGACTTCAGCTTTTCTTATGTATCTCGGATCAGCTATCATACAACAGTTTTTCGAGAAAAATTTCAAGTTCCCCTGCCAGTTTATGCCAGCTCAGATTTTCAGCAGCATATCGGTGACCCTTTCGTCCCATTTGCAACCTTGTTTCCGCATCGGTTTCAGAAAACATTTTAATTTTTAAAGCAAGATCATCCACATCACCGAATGCAGCCGATAAACCACAACCCGTTTTTTCAACCGGATCGTTATGTGTAGCCGGTGTGTAGGTTAAAATCGGTTTTGCGGCATTCAAGTATTCGGCAAGTTTGTTTTCACTTCCATAAAACACCTCACCGGTCGATAAAAACAGAACATCCGCTTCCATAAGTTTTTCTGCAACCTTTGATTTGGGTATAGCTTTCGACCAAGTTATATTTTCAAGATTGTATCGGTTAGCCAGGTTTTTGAGATTCTGAACTTCCTTTCCGCTTCCGACCAATTCCACTACAACTCTATTTTGAAGCTCACCCAGGGAATGAATAGCCTTCATCAGGTCATCCAATCGATGAACCTTATCAATCCCTCCCAGGTACATGAGTTTTAAAGGTATATTTTCATTAGTTGTAATTTTATTTACTACAGGCTTTGAAGTATTTGTACCGTTGGGAAGCACAAGTATTTTATCTGCGGCAAAGTGATATTTTTTTAAAAGATAACCGGGTGTTTTAGGTGATAATGCTACAATCCCGGATGATCGGTATACCGTTTTCCTCTCTATTTTATCGAAAAACCGGGCCAACGGATGGGCCTTGCTCCATGAACCGTTGTCGATGAGTGTTTGTGGCCACAAGTCACGAATTTCGAAAACAAAAGGGATATTTTGTTTTTGTGCAAATCGCGACATATAAAGTGGTGTAAATGGGTGAACCGTCGAGCCGATGATCAGGTCAGGCTTATTCAGTTGTCTTGCCAGTTTTCCAGAACGTTTTGCAAACGAGATCATGTTGACAAACCGTCGCCAGTCATTCCTTTTATAAGGGATAGTCCTGATCCAATACCAATCAACTTTGCCAATAACTTCTTTCTCCCAGTGCCGTGTTCCATATTGCTGGGTTTCTGTAAAAGTTGAAAAATTAAATCCTGCAGCAAAAACAATTATTTCATGCCCTACTTCAGCCAGCTCGCGGGCCAGTTCGTAGTGCCTGGTCCCTCCCGGAAATCCTGGGGTAACTGCATAGTGATTTACGATCCACACGATCATGACTGCAGCAAATTTTGGTAAAGGTCAACCAATTTTTTTTCTTCTATTTCCCAGTTGTATTTTTCAATGACAGCCTTCCGACCGTTCCGACCCATTAGTTCAGCTTCTGCAGGATTTGCCCGGATTTGTGCGATCGCTTTGGAAACACTCTCCGGGTCCATTGGATCAACACAGATACCACAACCGGCATCATCCATGATTTGCCGCCATAAGGGAAAATCAGAAGCGATTACAGGAATGCCGGCGGCCATATATTCAAACATCTTAACGGGTAACGCATCCAAATAATTGATGACGGGATGCAATGTAACAATTCCGGCAAATGATCTTTGCAACAACACTGCAACTTTTTCCCTGTCTGCAAATCCAATTTCATTCACTTGTTTCCATCCCGGTTTTTGTTCCAGCTCTTTTTTAAATTCAGGAGGGACGAATTTTCCGGCAAGGTTCAACCTGACTTCATCGTCACACAAAGCCATCGCTTCAATTAATTCAGATATTCCACGAACTTTGGCGATACTGCCTACATAACACACTTCATCTCGCTTTTGATCCCACAAAATTTCAGGGTCATAAATATGTAAAACCGGGTAGTTTTTGATGGAAGTTACATGCTGATTTTGCTTATGAAAGCGGTCACTTATAAAAACAGTGGCAGTTACGATATGGGTCATTTTCCGTGTGTGTTTATCCTCCCATCTTTCAACGAAGAGTGAAATCAGACTTCGGATCACTTTTGGGATCCAATGTTTTGAAAGCAGTTGTCTGGGCAAATCCTCATGCACATCATAAATAACTTTTTTCCCTTTTCTTACAAGTTTCGCCGCATAAGGCAAAAATTCCGGATCATGAAAATGATAAACTTCTGCATCCATTTCAAGCGCTTTAAGATAGGCGGGTTTTGATGCCTTCAGGAACCGTTGCAAACGGCCTGAATATTGGCATGGCACCCCTATCACCTCCACCCCATCTTCGGTAAATGATTGTCCATTCACCACGACAAGTTTTACATCAAATCCAGCCTTTGCCAGCGATTTGCATTCCTTGTAAAAAATGCGGTTATCCCGCGCAGGATGCACCGTTGTTATGTGGCAGACTTTTTTCAATGCAGTAATTTATCGTAAAGGTTGATGAATTTTTCCCTGTTTATACTTTTCAGTCCTTTTTTATCGATGATCGATTTATTTTTTGCAACAAGTTTTTCATATGATAAAGTGAGTGCCCTTGCAAAAAAGTCTTCATCGAATGAGTTTACGATCACGCCGTTTTCTCCATCATTGATCCATTCCCTGGCAGCCGGCAAGTCTGAAACCACCGGGATACATCCAGCGTGCATGGCCTCAAGCAAACTGATGGCAGTAGCATCGGACCGGGGCACCGAAACGAAGATTTTTGCCCGGGAGTACATCTCCTGGTTTTTCGCTTTTTCAACCCACCCGATAAATTCAACACGATCGTTTAACTTGAGATCGCTCGTAAGTTTTTTCAAGTCACCTGTTTTATCACCATCAGCAGCAATAACCAGTTTCCAGTTATCATGGGCCTTTTCAACAAAACGGGCAAACCCCATGATCACCTTATCGATCCTGTAAAGTTCTTTATGCAATCGGTTACTGTAAATGATGTTTTCCTTGGCCGCAGGCTGATAAAATGGTTCTATCCCAAAATTTGCGATGAGTATCTTATTTTTTGTTTCAGGCACGATATCCACCATTTTATCTCCAACAAAGGCCGCGTCGGCTGTAAGGTAATCAGCATGTGACAAATTGTATCCGGCCATTTTCCTGATCAGGAAGTGCCTCTCCGAAAGCATCAGAATATCGCTTCCCCAGGCGGTTAAAACCAAAGGTATTTTAAATTTAGCATTTGCCCTGATGGTAAGAAACGCTGTAGAGTTGGCTTGTTGCACATGAATGATATCCGGTTTAAACTGACTGATCTGATCTTTGATGAACCTGATATTTTTCAGGGCTTTTGCAGGATCTTTTATCGTGAAATCACCCTTAACAAAACCGTACTTTTCATACCCGCTATGAATGCGATCGGTTACCACCCTCACCTCGTCAAAATAGTCTTTTACGAGGTTAAAATAGTTATAGGTGTGTACACTACCGGAGCCGATCAACAAAAGCTTTATCATTCCAGGTTTTTCGATAGAATTTCTTTTATTGTTTCCAACTGTTTGACAGAAGGAATACAGTTGACATTTACAGGCAAATTTATGATTCTTTTCGAGACCGATTCCCCGACCGGACATTGCCCTTCGTTGTAACAGTAACGATAACTTCCCCTGGGATGCACCACATCATTAAACCACACACCTACCATAACCTTATGAGAGCTGAGTTCAGCTCTGATGTTTGCAATAACCTCTGCCGAAACGTGCTTTTCGAACAATATCGGGTAACGCACGTAATTAAAGTCCTTTTCGTAATACGTTTTGATATTTGCGATTTCGCCTACATGCCTTTGGTAATCCGCCACAATTTTACTTTTCAGTTCGCTGATCTTATCTATTTTTTTCATCTGGATAAAACCGATCAACGCGAACAATCCCGACATCTTTACAGGGTAATGATCAGGCATTTCACCATACATTTCAGCCGCATCTGTCCTGAACAACAAGCCCATAATTTTCAGGATACGGATGAAAGCACCTTTCAGAAAAGCAAAGTAACCGGACGTTATCAAATGAATTGCCAGGGTTTTAAATATTCTTAGTTTCACTTTAGCACCATATTCAGGCAAAGTTTCGTAGTAGTTTTTAAGTCGAATTGCCAACTTAGGTTCATTAACGATCAGTAAGCCACCCATTCCAGTTGTAAGCGGTTTCGAATACTCAAAACTGAAAAAGGAGGCATCTCCTATCAATCCTACTTTGCGTCCTCTATTATCTGTTGAGGAAAATGTATGTGCTGCATCTTCAATGATCACAATATCAGGATACAGCTTTTTAATTTCATCGATATTTTCATACACCACTCCGAAATTATGCGTAACAATTATAGCCCTGGTTTTACCGGTAACTGCTTCCTTTATTTTTTCAGTAGAAATATTGAGGGTGTTTTCATTCACATCGACGTAAACAGCCCGAAAACCGGCGAATTTAATAGCATTTGTAACCACCACACAGGTAAAGCCGGCTACGATAACCTCATCTTCTTCAGTGTTGTTTTTCAACGTCTTCAACAACGAATAAAGTCCCATTCTGGCAGCACCAAAGAGAAACAACTTTGATCTATCCACTCCAAAAAAATCCTTCAGTGACGTAATAAACAGATCGTTGCCCCGGCTTTTTGCATACTTCAACCGCAGCACAGCCAGTTTGAACAGGTCGTGGATTATTAATGAATTGCAGGTGAAAGATGAATGAAACATCAAAGGTTGATTTTTTTACGTTTTTCGAGCGGGTTTCCCCCGTATATCCAGCCACTTTCGAGATGGCCTCCCGCAACTGAGTTAGCCGCAATTACCACATTGTCAGGAATTGTACAGCCGGGCAAAATCACTGTATGTGCACCGATAAACACGTTGTTTCCAATCCTGATATCGCCGTGCTTATAATTTTCCCTGAACAACTTACTATCGCCATAAGGTGAATTTGACATACAGAAAAACGTGGAATACGGACCAATAGCAACATCGTTTCCGATAAGGATGTGATTTTTCCCGCTAAGCACATATCCATAAGGAGCCATATGTGATTTCTCTCCCATTGTAAAAGAACCTGAACCCAGATGAAGCGTACAATGATCATACAGGATCGAACCTTTTCCCAGTTTCAGTTTTGAACGGGATGAAATGTAAACTGATGAAGCAATAACAGCATTTTTACCTACCGTAGCTCCTAATAAACTGCAGTAATTCGTATAAAGCTTATTTATTACTTTTTTCAGAATTTGTCTCATCTAATACGTGACGTTAGTTTTATTTTGTGCAATGTGGTGAAACCAAAACAAACTGAAGATCAGCAGCAAAGAACACAATATACTCATCAGGATAAATGCCAGCTTAAAATCGCCGTACGCGCCTCCGATCACAATGCTAATTATACGCAAAGATATATCAACCAAAGCAATCCCCATGGCTTCCTTTTGTTTGTTCATGATAATGGTTAAACTCGACACAGGTGCAGCCACAAAATTAAGGAAGATCCACGGTGTGAGAATACTGGCAATTTCACCTGCTGCCTGCCATTCAGCGCCGAAAATAAAAGCAAAGAGTTGCGGGGAAAAAATAAACAGCAGAACAAAAAACGGTAACCCCGTTAAAAACAAATTTCTGTACAACCGTTTCACCATGGGTTGAAGATTTTGCCCGCTTTGTTGTGCCTGACTCGCCTTTTGGAAAAACACCTGGTAAACCGAACTTCCGATCAATTCGGCAGGCGCCTTGATTACCCTGAATGCAAATGAATAAGAACCAAGAACAGCCTTTTCAAAAAAGTAGATGATCACATACACGATCCCGTTGTCCTGCAACGAACCAAGAAAAGCATGGGCTGTGTTGATCCGGGGGAAATCCTTGTATGTCCGGGCATTTTTTTTGATGACTTCGCGGGAGACTTGCGAACGGTAATTTCTAAAATTTTTAAAAATATCAATACCAAGAATGAACGGTCTGATCAGTACTCCGGCAATAAAACCAGTAACCAGCCCAACACTGCCAGATCCCAGGGCTCCCAATCCGAGCTGGGTGGTGGAGGCAACTGTCGATTGCGATATGCGAGTTGCTGCATTCCTTTTAAAAGTTTTATTGCGGGTCGACCAATAATTTAAGGTACGAAACAGACCGGTAAAAAGCACAACCACAGGAATCATATACAACCAAGGCCCGATCAGCGGTTCCTTAAAAAACAGGACCACCTGATCGTGCAACAGCCAAACCAGCAATAATGTCAGCAGGGAAACCCCTACCGCAATTAATCCCGACAAAGCAATTATGTTAAGTGCATCTCTTTTCTCTTTCGGAAGCATCACTGCCATTTCATACCGGCCTGTTGCCACAATTCCGATGATGGTTGAGATTGATACGAACAACGCAAGTACTGCAAAGTCATCCGGTGAATACAATCGACTGAGAATAGGAGAAATAAGTATGGGAATGGCCTGTGCAATCGCCGTCCCGGTCATCAGGGTGGAAACATTTCTGAAAAACTCCGAACGGAATAATTGCCTGATCACAGATGGTGCTTTCATTCAAAGCCCAAAAGTAAAACCTTTTTACGAGATTAAAATTACAGGTTATTCGCCTGTATGGATAGCCAGTTCCGCCACCTGAAGCACTTCGTCGGTTTCTTCCCCGTAAACAAACGCAATGATTTTGCAATTGCCGATATTCCAGTTTTCTGAAAAATCGCTGTAGATAAACTTTTGTGCATAAGGAACGGAGGCTGTTATGGAACCGTCGTCAGAAACATATACGCCATAGGTTCCGTTCACGGCATCACGTAAAACATTTCTGTGGTGATAATCGGGAATGTCTTCAGGACCCAGTTCTTCATTATCATTTTTTTGATAAGCCACAATGTTGTCTTCAACCAGGTACAACGAAAGTTTGTATTTACCCTCCAATTGCTGCTTAAACTCGGCAAGCACATTTATTTCAATCGTTTTAAGATTTGGGTAATAGTAAGTCTGCAAACTTAAATCTACCACATTGGGTTTATCCAACTCATCGGTAATGATTGTTTCCCAGAACTGGGGAGGTATAACAGAAGAGGGACCGTAAACAATTCTGTTGATGAGCCCGCTGGGATAAAAATTTACCTGGTAATCGTCGTGAATTTTAACTCCGGTCGGGCAGGTAAAATCGATGGTATACAGCGGTGGTTCCAGGTTTGAAAAACCCCCTGCATGAATGCCAACGATCACCAGCCGATGATCCAGTTCTTCAGCCAGTTCGTGCGCGGCCAATGACTGTGTTGGGCAATTGGAACACAGATGTCCGGTAAA
>JAGQVF010000256.1 GCA_020438135.1 Bacteroidales bacterium
CTCAATGCCGGTTTGGCTATGATCCTGATCGACCGTTTGCTGGGTGCACATTTTTTTACAACCTATTCGGGAGGTTCAGCCATTATGTATCAACATATTTTCTGGACTTTCGGCCATCCGGAGGTTTATATTCTTGCCCTTCCGGCATTTGGGATCATCTCGGAGGTGATCCCCGTTTTTTCACGCAAGCCGATCTTCGGATATCCGTTTGTAGCTGCCTCCACTGTGGCCATTGCTTTGCTTTCATTCGGTGTGTGGGCACACCATATGTTCGCCGTTGGACTGGGTAACACCTTTAACGCCTTTTTTGCAGCAACCAGCATGTTGATCGCTGTGCCTACCGGAGTGAAGATCTTTAACTGGTCGGCAACCATGTGGGGCGGTTCGGTCCAATTCAAAACTTCCATGCTGTTTGCCATGGCTTTTCTCATCGATTTCACCATCGGTGGATTGAGTGGAGTTGGTTTTGCCATTGTACCGGTCGATTGGCGACTTACCGATACCTATTTTGTGGTGGCGCATATTCATTATGTTTTTATCGGTGGGGCAATTCATGGAGGAATGGCCGGTTTGTACTACTGGTTTCCCAAAATGACCGGTCGCCGTCTTTCCGAAAAGATCGGGAAATGGCACTTCTGGATGTTTTTTATCGGGTTTAACGCCACCTTTTTTGTTTTTCACTTTTTGGGTTTGCTTGGGATGCCCCGTCGGGTTTTTACTTATCCCGATCTTCCATACCTCGGTTCACTCAATTTGTTCTCTACAATGAGTGCAGTTCTTTTTGGTGGTTCTTTCCTGGTGATGGTCTACAATATTTTTTACAGCATGCACCACGGCGAAAAAGCCGGCAACAATCCATGGAAGGGTTGGACCCTCGAATGGCTCACTTCATCGCCGCCACCGGCAAAGAACTTTGTTAATGTTCCGATGGTGAGAAGTCCGAGACCACTTTGGGATATCGAACATCCTGATGATCCCGACTGGAATGGAAAGGAGGGTAAAAAGCATGAATGATCTGAGCAAAAATAAACTGATGATGCTGATCTTCATCGCATCCGAATCGTTTTTCTTCATCACACTTATTATTTCTTATGTGTATTACAGCCGTCCCGGTGGCACCTTGTCCGAATCCGCTCAATACCTCGATGTTACCAAAACCGGGATATTTACCTTTTTCCTGTTGTCGAGCAGCCTCACCATCGAAATTGCGGATAAAAAACTCCATAAAGGAAAGCGCAAAGGCATGTTAACCTGGCTTTGGATAAGCATCTTGTTGGGTGTGGTTTTTCTGGTGGGGCAGGGGCTGGAATATGCCACATTGATCGAAGAAAAAATCACCATCAGTCAAAATATTTTCGGATCGGCTTTTTTTACCCTGACCGGATTTCATGGGTTGCACGTCTTCATCGGTTTGCTGGCTTTGATAATTCTGGCGGGGATCATTGCATCAAAAAAATACAAAACCGTTGAATACGACGCTTTCAATACCGCCACTGTTTACTGGCACTTTGTGGATGCAGTTTGGGTGGTCGTTTTTTCGGTGGTTTATATAGGTTCAATTTTATGAGATTATTCGATTTATTAAACGGAACGTATTGGCAATTCAACATCACGGCTTTGTTGATAGCATCATTATTAGTGATCTTTCAACTTTTAACTGGCCGGAGATTGTCCACTCAAAAAAACCTGTTGTTTTATGCCGGAGTATTCCTGTTTCTTCTTGTAACGGTTACCCCGCTGGCTTATGTAGCACATGGCTATCTATTCAGCATACACATGATCGAACATATTGTGATCCTTCTGATCGTTCCGCCTTTATTGATCTCAGGGATCAACCCCGGGGTATTAGAAAAACTCAGGAAATCAACATTTCATAAAGTGGGAAATTTCCTGTTTGCAGCTCCTGTGGCCTGGATTCTCGGAATGGGTGCCATGTATTTCTGGCATATCCCTTCGATATTCGGGGCTATGAAAATGTCGATGGGTCTGCATGCCCTTCACCTTATAACTTTGTTGACCATCGGGTTGATATTTATTTGGCCGGTTCATGCGCCCATCCACTGGAGGAAGCTGGCTCCCTTACAAAGTATTTTATACCTGTTCATCGCGTGTACGGGATGTACGGTTTTGGGAATCATGATAACATTCGCACCTGAATCGGTCTACATTCCCTATATGCCGGGCCATGAAGCTGCCATCTGGAGTCTGTTCAGGAACAGCGAAGGTATCACTGCCGCCATCGATCAGCAGGCTGCGGGGCTCATCATGTGGGTCCCGGCCTGTATTGTTTATGTTACCAATATCCTGGTGATTTTAGCCGGATATTTTACGCAACCTGATCACGAAACCATTTAAATTGATTGTATGGAAAGAAATGAAATCGAAAAAGAAGCATATCCTTTCGGGAAAGATTATCCGCCACAAAAGGCAGATCCGCAGGACATCCCTGAACCGACCATTTGGCCCATCGGCTTGGCATTCGGGGTGTTATTTATATTCTGGGGTTTCATTGCCTCAGCGGGTTTAACCATCACCGGAGTTGTGATTACCGGCGTTTCGCTTGCCGGTTGGATTGCCGATTTAAAACCCTGATCATATGGAAGAAGAAAACATTAACCGCAGATCTTTTATCATCCGTGTATTGTATGGTATCGGGGGTGTGCTTGGAGCGATTACAATGGTGCCGGTGATAAGTGCACTATTTTCACCTTTATTGAGGAATACACCCCGCGACTGGCGGGTAGTTGGTCGTGTTAACGATTTTAAGATCGGGAAAACGGTACTTGTAAAATATAAAAATGCATTGCCCCTCGAATGGTCGGGTTTGTCCTCTGAAACTGCGTCGTGGTTGCAGCGAAACTCGGAAAAGGAATTTACAGCTTTTGCGATCAATTGTACCCATTTGGGTTGCCCGGTGCGATGGGAGGGAGATGCTGAATTGTTTCTTTGCCCGTGTCATGGCGGTGTGTATAACAAAGATGGATCGTATGCTGCCGGGCCGCCTCCCCATGGTTTGAACAAGTATCCCGTAAGGATCAGGAATAACAATGTGGAAATATTGACAAGCCCGGTTCCCATCACAAATATCGGAGGTGAAAAATCATGAAAAAATTGAAGCGTATTTGGCAATGGTTTGATGATCGTTCGGGCATTTCCGAGGCGATCAGTCCGCTGGCAAAACACCTGGTACCCAAAGATGCGAAATGGGCTTATGTTTTCGGAAGCGCTACCCTGTTCAGCTTTATGCTTCAGGTTGTGACGGGGGTTGCCCTGGCGCTGCTTTATCAACCCACCACCGAAAATGCCTATGAGTCTTTAAAATACATAACCAATGATGTTCCTTTTGGAAATTTTCTCCGTGGAATTCACTATTTCGGAGCTTCGGCCATGATCCTGCTGGTAGGCATTCACATGATCAGGGTTTATTTGATGGGTGCGTATAAATACCCAAGGGAAATGAGCTGGATCTCCGGTGTGTTTCTGTTGTTCCTTACGGTAGCGATGGGTTTCACGGGTCAGTTGTTGCGATTCGACAGCAAAGGGATCTGGTCGGTGGTGGTGGCAGCACAACAGGCAGGCAGGCTGCCCCTGATCGGGACTATGGCCGGGCGATTCCTCCTGGGTGGGGATACCCTGGGAGGCGCAACCCTCAGCCGGTTTTTTGCTTTTCATGTTTTCCTGATCCCGGGATTTATATTTATGCTGGTTGGTTTCCATGTATATCTTGTTTTCAGGAACGGCATCAGCGAACCACCCAAAGCCGGCCGTTTGCTTAAAAAGGAAACCTATCGCGAATGGTATGAGAAAATGTTGCAAAAAGACGGCGTTCCGTTTTGGCCGAATGCTGCCTGGCGCGACATGGCTTT
>JAGQVF010000257.1 GCA_020438135.1 Bacteroidales bacterium
ACCAATCCGATGCATCGCGTCTCTAAAACCAATCGATGCATCGCGTTTTTACATCATATGTATTCAACATTGTGTTAATCATTACATCATCGCAAAAATGTATGGGGTATGAATGTCAAAAGATCAAATATTCGTAAACGCCAACACATAGGCGATCACCGAGATGATCAAACCGAACATGAAAAAATTATAGGCGATCCGTAACCATTTGTATTTTTTGGCCAGTACCTTCCCCAGGAAATACTGGTCTTTGATCATGGTTCCGTAAAGGTGGTCGTCGTCGCGCATCATTTCCTCCAGGCCCCATTCATAGTCGTCGAGGCTCATGTTGTAGAAATTGCCAAAAAACAACAGGTTTACTTTTTTCTCCTTGATCTCCTCTTTCGAAAAAGTCCCGGATGAAATATTGGGCCGTGTGGATAAAATGGCAAAAATGATCGTGATCAAACTGAACAACAGAAATATCAATGTGGGCAAAATAATATTGGGATATTCACTGAAACGGCTGACCAATACGGATAAAAGAATAGATATGATGATGGTGTTGACTGAAATCAGGATATTTGATTTGTTATCGGCAATGGAGCTGAGGTTAATCTGGTTTCGGGCCGTTAGCCTGAACATCGATTCAACTCCGCGGGAATAGCCTTTTTTCTTATCCAGTTTTTTCTGGAGTTTGTCCAGCTCTTTATCCTTTTCTTCTATTTGCGCCTCGTTTTTCTTTTCCCGTTTGATTATTTTATCTTCGATCATCGCTAAGTTTTTTTCTTTTCCTTTTTGTAAAATCTCTTTTCCGTACGTTGTGTGGTAGTTGTGGAGTTTAAAAAATTCAACCGATTGAAGGTCAAACTCGAGTTTGCTGATTTTACGTTGTTCAGTCAGTTTTTTCTCTTGCCTGATCCGTTCAGCAAAATCATAATAGTTGGGTTCTGAGAGATGTTTCAGATCCGCATCACATAAGATGTTTGCCAGTTTTGAGGATGGCCTTTGCGGGATTTTTGTAGCCATGATGATCTTCTCCACATTTTTAATGAGCATTTCATCCGCTTTCTGTTCCTCAAGAAATGTTCGGACAATTCCGGCGCTTACCTCTTCATGACCTTCGTATTTTTCGGTATATCCGGTGTCGTGAAACCAGGCACAGAGTTTTACAAGGTTCATTTCGTTTTTGTCGAGGTTCTCGGTTTTCCCGATTTCTTCCACAGCATTGGCTACATAGTGGGTATGGTCAGAAGTATGAAAAATGAGGTTTTCGGGAAGTTTTTCTTCCAGAAGCTTTAATGCCCGGGATTTTGCTTTGATAAGTATTTCAGAACTGATCTGTTGCATTGATGCAGGATTTTTTACAAAATTAATTTCATTTTTTCGTTAAAAGGTAAAATTAAACCTGAAGTCGAAAAGCTGATCTTCATTCGACAGGCTATACGACATCGAGGCGGCAAGGTAGTTAAAAGGAGATATCCACACACCAAAGCCATACCCATCGTGCCAGCGCTCCGATTTTTCCCCGTCGATCCAAACACGTCCGATATCGTTATGAACAAGAAATCCAGCCTGTCCTTTGAAAAAATAGTTTTCGAGATTCATCAGCTTATACCGTATTTCGGTATTTTGATACACCGATTGATCGCCGGCAAAGCGATTATTCCGGAAACCCCTCAGGTTATTTCTTCTTCCCAGGAAATTTGAATGATAAAATTCGTAGTTTCCGAAATTTGAAGCCCCGCCAAAGCGTAAAACAAGAATAACCCTTGGGTCGGATCTAAAACTCAGATAAAACTGAATATCGGATTGAATTTTGGCGAAGTTTTCCGCCTCCTCATCCAGGGCTACAAAACCCCTGAGTTCTGTTTTCCAGTACAGACCGCGTTTGGGAATGATCTCGCTGTCGCGCGTATCCACCTCTGTTACCACATTGATACCGCCATAATTATGATCCCGGTAAACCACCGAATCGAGGTTGTTTAATTCCAGATTTGCAATAAACCGACTGCTGGTATCATCAATCTTGAAATATTGATAGAATACACCAGCGGCATAGTTAAATTTGTCGTTTACTGTGCGTACCGCCTTTGGATTGGCAAAAATGTAGCGATATCTAACACGGTAATACGTAACATCATCTGTTGTTTTTTCAGTTTCATTTCCATAACCGAAAAAGTTATCTACATTCCTCGGCATCGAAAGGTCGGCATCAATCAGCAGATCATATCTTTTAGAAAATGAGGAAAACAAACCCTGGTAAGTAAATCCAAAGGCCCCTGTTTCGAAAGCCACCTGGGCTTTGATCTTCTGAATGGTAGAATCGCGAAAGTTATACCTGAAAATTTTTGCACCTCCGCCTGCATAGATCCCATCGTCGACGTTGTAACCCCCGGCAAACAGCGGGAAAGTTTTATTGTATTGAAATCCTTTGCGATCGTATTGGTTCACTTCATATTCACGGCTCAGTTTCATTTTGGTTTCAGGGCCTTTCACGAAATAATTGTCTGTTCCTTTTCGGTCATAAATTAATGTTTTCCTGCACAGTCCGCCCACTTTCGATTCATCGATCACAGTATCCTGTCCTGTTCCACCGATGATCCTGATCTTGATCCCCTTTTTCGCTTCTCCTTTTAAAACAAATGTATCTTCATCTTTTAAGCCATAAAGCCTGATCTCTTTGGTTTCGTCCGGTTTAAATTCCCGGTGATACATCTGGAATTTTTCTTTGCCTTTTTTCTTGC
The DNA here is from genome assembly GCA_020438135.1 of Bacteroidales bacterium. Classification (GTDB taxonomy): domain Bacteria; phylum Bacteroidota; class Bacteroidia; order Bacteroidales; family JAADJA01; genus JAADJA01. The sequence continues at coordinate 2,727 of JAGQVF010000257.1, forward strand.
TCAGGGCAGTTACCGTAACTTCCGTATTGCCATTTTCTTTTCGTTCCACTTCAAACAGTTCGCGGTCGTCGGTTCCAACCACATCCACTGTTTTCGAGAGGTAATAATAATAATCCTCCATGTATTCCCAAAGGTTGTCGCGTCGTACCCTGAGTTTGTCTTCAATTCCGGCCCCTGAAAGTTTATATGCTTCGGGCGGCATGTCGAGGATAGCCTGGTGAATGATCGAATCAGTTAGCTCTGCCGATATGTATTCCGACATCGATTTCCAATCATCCAGATCGGGTTCGGTAAGAAATGAACGATCGAAATACCTGGCATTGTAGCCCAAACCCTTTACGTTATCTATATTGTAATCAAAGCCCTGGAATTTGGGAAGGATAAAGTTTCGGCGAACCATCCACATCACAACTCCTTCGTTCACGAAAAAAACCTGGTCGCGGTCGCGCGGAATGGGTTCATACATCCTGATCTCGTCCGGTTTAAAGGAAGCCCATCGCCACTGATCGTCGTGCCGGTCCCAGTCGCCGAGCAACATGTCGAATATCCGCGCTTTCAGCACAGCCATCTGATCCACCCGGTGATCTTGTTCATCTCTGAGTTTCTCCAACATTTTGGAAGTGCTCCTGATCTTTTTCGAGCGGCCGAAGCTGGCCACATCCGAGCGGTCGTCGTCGGGACGCTCTTCAAACAGGTAAAAATTATTGGCCAGGTCTTTCCTGTAAATCCCCAGGCGAGGATCGTCGGGCACCCACAAGATTTCCGGATTCGTATGAAACACACCAATTGCATCCGCCATCTTTGGAACGGTGAGGGCTGCGTAAGGATGCGAGGCCGAAATCACATCCTGCACCACATCTTCGGCAACGGTGTTCTGTAATTCTTCGTCGAGAGCTTTTTCAACATATTTATTGACCGAGCGGAGAACGTATTGTTTTCCGTTTTTGTCTTCCAGCCTCACCGATCGGGTTTGCTGACCACCACCCCGTTTGATGATCTTCAGGCCCCCTTTTTTGGTGCCGATGTCAAAAACAGGAACCGTTACTTCATGATCCCAAATGGCACGGTAATTATCACCCATGAGGAAACGGACAAATTTTCCACGGTCGTACATGCTGTTGAGCACTTTGGTAACCGTGCTATCGGTATAGTCGATCTCTTCCAGTTTCTCTTCTTTTTCTTCCGGATCAAAAGGTTCTTTGTTGAACATTTTTTTCCTGAAAACGAGTTTCCCCTTTTCGCTGCCATCCGGAACAATGAAGTCGGTCCAAACATCCCCGTTTTCATAAAATTTCAGGATGGAAAACCCACGGCTTTGCATGGCAAAATCGGCCGCTTTTTTCTTTTTGGCAATGTATAAACCTTCGCCACCACCCCCGCTGATGATGTGAAAAAGACTGTCCTTTTCGACATATTGCAAATTGTGTTCGTGGCCGGCAACGTAGATCAGCTCAGGATAATCCTTAAAAAGAGCCAACAGTTTATATTTAAATTCTTTATACTTCGGATGAGCAATATCCTGGATGTGGCCGAGGTATTTCCGGTACCAGGTATAAATAAAGCCCGGAAGTGGTACATACAGGTATTTATTGAAATCGAGCATGGGAAACAGAAGCCGTGAAGCCGGGAAATAACCGCCATGATTTCCGGCGCTGAACAAAGGATGATGCGCCACAAAGATGATCTTCTTGTCTTTGTTTCGCCGAAGGGCGTCTTCCACCTGAACAAAAATTCCATTTTCATCCTCGAATCCGCAACCGCTTTGGGGACCCGGTTTTTCATTTTCGTGTAACAACCACTGCGTATCAAGAACGATCAACACGATATCGGTGGTTAGATGAACCTCAGACGGTCCGGGACAACCGCTTCCGGGAAGGTAAACATCCCCGCGATTGAGGGTTGTTTCGATGTAAAATTCTTCATTCACTACCCGGTCCCAGCCATTTATCCGGCCTCTTTCCCAATCGTGATTTCCGGGCATAAATACAATAGAACCTTTGTAGTCTTTTAAAACGGAAAGGATGGCATCCAGGTCGGATTTTGCATTTTCATATAATGGATGGGTCATTTCAGGCAATCCCTTCGGGTAGACTATATCGCCCGGAAACACCACTGAACTTTGTGAATCGGATTGGGCGATATAGCGATGAAGCAATTGAATAACCGTTGAATCCTGGGCAGGATACTTCACATCCCCGATCAGGTAAATTGTATAAACAGGCGAACCTTGTGGTTTTTCATTCTGCCAGTTTTCCACCTGTTCGCTGTAGAAGGTCCGCTGACCAAAGGTTGTAGCATGCGCAATGACGAAAAAGGTCACGAGAAAAGTTGATATGATTTGGTTAAGATGTTTCACAAATGTTATTTCTTTGGTTGGAATTTCATCAGGTTTGCACGGCTGTCGTTGCCTTCATTCGAAATGTAGAGGTTTCCTTCCGGGTCGAAACAAATGCCTTCGGGTTGCCTGAATTTTGAAGTATCGAGTGCGATCATGGCGAGTATTTCACCCGAAGGATGCAATACAATGATCAGGTCGCCCACAGCTCCCGTCACATAAATATTTCCTGTTTTCGGATGCACGGCAATGCCGGACGGCTGGAACGAAACATCGCCTTTGGATTCATCGATCAACGACAGGATCTCCACGCCCCATGTAGTCATGGTATTGTACTTTTTATAATATTTCACCTGTTCAAGATCGATGGTATAGACCGGTTTTTTGTCAAGTTCTTTTTCCTTCAGATCGAAATGATAAATCGCCTTTAGTGAATGACCTTCCTCGTCTTCATCAAGGTGAGGAAATCCCTTGCAGGCAATTAAAAGAGAATTGTGTTCGAAATCATATCCCAGTCCTTCACAATCGTTTTTTTTGGAGAGCTTTGTTTCGTATTTTTTGGTCGATCTCTCTTTGTCATCCAGCCAGTTTTTTACGCGGTAGAGGTTGCCGTTGCTTTTGAGTATCCAGGCGTCATCTCCCACCAGTTCGATGCCTTCATAGTCACCATCATCTTCAAATTCAATTTTTCTTTCGATCTCTTTATCGGCCAGGTTTAAAATAAAGATCACGCCGTCTTCATCCTGAATACACGCAATTTTGTTTTCCTCCATCCAGCACAAACCTGAAATTTCTATCAGGTCATTGGGCAAAGTCATCCTGAAGTCAGGTTTGGTAACATCATAAGGAAAAGTATAACCTGACGCTGCAAATAAAATATTTTCAGGTTTCTCTTTTTTGTTTTGTCCGTAGCCGTTTGCGGAAAACATCAAAACAACAAAAACGGGCAGAATTATTTTCGAAAGCGGTATAATCATGGTTTTAAATTCGGTTCATCAAAAATATGAATAGTATCAACATGTTTAACAAAAGGTCATGTTTGTAGCGTGAATCCGGCTAATTTTAATCCGACATTTCTGCATACATCTGCCTGATCTCTTCTCTTAATGTAGTCGCATCCCAGGCACTATCGTTTTCATGCAGGGTTTGTCCCTGTTCAGAAGCGAAGATGTTTTCCAGTTGATCTGAAAAACGCCGCACTTCGTTGAAGTAGTGTTTTTCGTCGGTTCCCCACAATTTGTGCAATTCCTGCATGATCTGGTTGTCGTGATACCTGAACATCCTCGCCATCCGGTGAGCCTGGTAATTTTGAAATCCCAAACTGCAAAGCGTGTTGATCCCGAGTTCCAGGGATGCATCGTAGGTTTCACGACGAAAAGCATCCACCTTTAAATCTTCCAGCCTGAATGCATGAGGAACATCTACCGCCCTTGCGATGACCTTCATTTGGGGATAGGTTTTTTTTGCATGTTCAGCAATTTGGGTGATTTTCTCCTTATCGCTGATGGCGATCACCAATGCCTTTGCATGTCCGGCGCCGGCCGTATGCAGCAGGTCGGGACGGCTGGCATCACCGTAATAAACTTTAAATCCAAATTTTTTCAGTACCTGTATGTTGTTCGGGTTGTTATCCAGGATGGTGGCACTGATCCCGTTTGCCTTCAGGAAGCGTCCTATAACGAGTCCAAAACGACCAAAGCCGGCAATGATAACCGGGTTTTCGTTGTCGTCGATCTCATCCGTAGGTTGTTCATTTGTTAATTTCCTGAAATAGGGCTGTACAATTTTATCATTCAGTATCAAAAGCAAGGGTGTGATAAGCATCGATAAAGCCACCACGATCAACAACAATCCCGACACTTCATGGCTGAGAATGGTGTTCTGGTTTGAAAAGGAAATCAGCACAAAAGCAAATTCACCGGCCTGGGCAAGGGCAAGAGAAAACAACATCTCCTGTCCCGATCGCAAACCGAAAATTCTTGAAAGTGCGTACAAAACAAAAAATTTGATTACCAGCAGTATGCCCAGCAAACCTAATATCAACCCCGGATTCTCCATAAAGATTTGAAAATCGATGCTGGCACCGACAGCAATAAAAAACAAACCGAGCAACAATCCTTTAAAAGGCTCGATATCCGATTCCAGTTCATGCCGGTATTCATTATCAGCCAAAACAACCCCGGCCAGGAAAGTCCCGAGTGCTGGCGACAGACCCACCTGGT
>JAGQVF010000258.1:0-350 GCA_020438135.1 Bacteroidales bacterium
GCCCAGCGAACCGGCATATCGGGCAGGTTCCCTGAAATATCAGTCCAGGTATTGGCATCGTCAAAAGTTTGCCAAACAGAAGGGACGCCATAATTGGAAAAAGTGACCAGCAAAGTATCTTCAGAACCACCCAGGGCAATACATGACAAATAGGCCACCGGAAAATCATTGTCACCGATTTCTAAAGTATTGGGCGTAGCATCGGCATTATAAACCTTAAACAACCGACCATTTTGTGATCCGGCAAACACGGTTGAACTTCCTTCAGGGGCATAAGGAGAAACCTTAATGTTCGAAAAATAGGTATTTAAACCGGTATTAATGTTAATGAGCTGATCGTATGGATTGTT
>JAGQVF010000258.1:420-5394 GCA_020438135.1 Bacteroidales bacterium
ATATTGTTTTCACTGTCGTAATCAGCGGGATTGATAAAAACGCCCGTTCCATAATTTCCCATGCCCGTATAATCGTTCCAGTTCAGGAAAAGCGTATAGGCGTTGTAATAATAAGAGGTGATCATGATCTGCGGTTCATTCTCATCGAAAAAACAATACGCTCCATCAGCTCCGTCGATCATATCGTTGATATCAAGGGGTTGTCCCATGTAGAGAAGTGTACCGTTATCCTGCAATCCACCCACAAAATAATTCATCCCCTCCACCGGGTAGATATCACAGGTATAAAACTGCAAAGTGCTGTATCCATCGTTCTTTTCCTGGAAAACCGGGTTTCCGGTATTGGCACTTGATGAATAAAAAACACCGCCATCGCTACCGAACAGCATCTCAGTAGAAGAACCGGGTTTATACACCTGAATATGCTGATCGGCATGCACATAATCATCCCCTCCACCATAATACATCAGGGCCCAATCAGAAAGGTGTGTCCATGAGTTACCTCCGTTCATCGTTTTCCAGACATCCAGCCCACCCACAAAAACATCATCGGGGTTGGTGGGATTGACCGCAGCCACAAATGCATGCCACGAAAGTGATGCCCACGATGGATCACCTCCGGGTAAACTTTTCTCGGTCCAGCTTTCTCCACCGTCATCCGATCGGAGGATATACCTGCCTTCTGCCCGGTTTCCACCCATATTATCGTACCAGCCGGCGCCAATGAGAGCATACACAATATTCTGATCTGAAGGTGCACATGCAATGATAACCCTGCCGGGGACAGGATAGTTGGGATCACCCTGGATATTGGATTCATAATCATCAAAAACCATCCACGAACCGGTAGTACCATCATCAGAATATAAAATAGTTGCGCCCCCTTTGCCATCAAGGTTTTTCATGGTTCCGGCGAAAATACGCCCTCCGGGTCCGATTGTTAGATCGGCTGGTGCATAGGGAACATCTTCACCGTCAATATCCGGAAATACCTGCTCCCAGGTTTCACCGCCATCCACTGACCGGTAAAGCCCGTCAGTCGGACCACTCTGATGGTTAACGCCATGATAAAACCCCGAAACCACACCGGCATACAATGCACTGGTTCCGTTTTCATCTTTGATCACAATATCAGAAATATACTTAAAGTCTTCTGTCGAAGGAATTAGTTCCCACGTTATGCCTGCATCGCTTGATTTCCAGATACCGATGCCAACACCCGATGATTCGCGGTAGATGAACCTGGCTGTTTGATATTCTCCCGTTCCAACGTACATCACCTCCGGATCATTCGGATCGAAAGCGATACAGCTAACCGATAAGCTGGGCCAGAAATCATCCACAATTTCCCATTCCGAAGCAAATCCCGCTACATCATTATTGAACCAGAGTCCTCCTGTTACACCTCCTGCCCAGGCTTTTTTCCCGGTTGCATCATTGGGATCCCAGGCAATGGCCCGTGTTCTTCCACCCATGTTCGAAGAAATTTGTGTCCATTCGTTATCAACTGAAGAACTTTTATAATCGCGGTTTGCCTGCTCCGAACGGCTATATTGAAAAGCCTGTAACAATCTTTCGGCAGGAACTCGTTTTTCAGCCGGATCAATGGTCATATAATAATTTTGCATCGCCGCCATGTCGGGTTGATCTGCCTTTTCAGCCGGACCATTACCCGCCTTTAAAAATTGCTCGGCAAGATATGTATCCCAATCACTTCTGGCATTTCCGTTTTCTGTCCGGAGGAAAGAAACAAAGTAGAATAATCCCGTTACCAATAAAACAATGATAAAAGTAAATGACAAGTTTCTCATCTTATTTTTGTTTAGTGAATAGCATCACGAAAAAGACCAGATCAGTCGGATTAAAGTTGTCAGTCAACTTCTCAAACAAGCTGTCAAATTTACGATGAGTGGGCGAAATCAGGTTTAATATTTGAAAAATTGATCTTCCAGATCTTTCATCGGGGCGACTATATCCATTCACGATTGCCTATATTGCTGATAGTTTGCGGTAAAGTTTCATAAAAATATTTCAATAATTAAGTATTTATTTGTAAAATTGCACCCGTTTTTAAGCCGGGTAGGTGTAGTGTTCATCCAAACAATCGAAAAGTAAAAAATGCCAAGATATATATTCGCACTTCTACTTCTTTTAGCTGTTAGCCTGGGTTACGGGGCTGAAAAGGAATCACACGAAGCAACCCACGAAGCTTCACATGAGGAAGAATTTAATCCGGGTACGATGATCATCGACCACGTGATCGACGCCCACGAGTGGCATGTGATGACGATCGGGCACACGCATGTAAGCATTCCCCTTCCGGTAATTCTTATTCATGAGGGAGAAGTTTCCGTTTTCATGTCCTCGAAATTTCACCATGGCCATGATACTTACAAAGGTTTTAAACTGGAGACCCACGGAGAGAACAAAGGCAAAATTGTGGTAGCAGAAACCGGTGAAGTGCCGCTCGATCTGAGCATTACCAAAAATGTGGCGGCCATGTTTATCAGCATGATCATTCTCAGCTTCATTTTTATTTCGATCGGAAAAAGATACAAGAAAAGATCCGGCAAAGCACCCAAAGGGTTGCAATCGCTGCTCGAACCGCTTATTCTTTTTATCCGCGACGATGTAGCCAAAGCATCCATCGGCGAAAAAAATTATGAAAAGTACCTCCCCTACCTGCTTACACTGTTTTTCTTCATCTTTTTCAACAACCTGTTTGGGTTGATCCCGTTTTTTCCCGGAGGAGCCAATCTCACAGGAAATCTTGCAGTAACAGGAGTGATGGCGGTTTTTACTTTTATCATTACCACATTCAGCGGAAACAAGAACTATTGGGTACACATTTTTAATACACCCGGCGTTCCGTGGTGGCTTAAGATTCCGGTGCCCTTGATGCCGGTGGTTGAACTTATGGGCGTTTTCACAAAACCGTTTGTGTTGATGGTCCGTCTTTTTGCAAACATCACGGCCGGGCATATTATCATTCTCGGATTCATGAGCCTGATCTTCATTTTCGGGAACATGCATGCCGGAATTGGCTATAGCGTTTCGGTGGTTTCCGTGGCTTTTGCCGTATTCATGGGTTTACTTGAGTTGCTGGTAGCATTCATCCAGGCTTATGTTTTCACCCTGCTTTCTGCCTTATATTTTGGAATGGCAACAGAAGAACATCATTGATTTTAAAATAAAATTAATTATATTTTCAAACATTAAATAACTCAGTATTATGACATTATTGGCAATTTTATTACAAGCGGCAGCAGCAGCAGGTTATGCAAAATTAGGTGCAGGAATCGGAGCAGGAGTTGCAGCCATCGGAGCCGGTATCGGAATCGGACAGATCGGTAAAGGCGCTGTTGAATCCATTGCACGTCAACCTGAGGCTGTAGGCGATATTCGTTCAAACATGATCGTTGCTGCAGCACTAATCGAAGGTGTGGCATTTTTTGCTATTGTTGTCTGTCTGTTGATTTTATTCCTTTAACAGGCATAAATCTTAACATTCCGGCGGTTGGCCGGAATGTTAAGATATTTTTTATTAGGGTTATTTTGAATTTGTAAATCAGATTGTAATCACATACATTATGGAACTTGTACAACCCGGAATTGGCTTGATCTTTTGGATGACCCTCGCGTTTGGGATCCTTATTTTCATACTCGGAAAGTTTGCGTGGAAACCGATCATGAAAGGTTTGAAAGAACGTGAAGAGTCGATCGATGAAGCACTCAACGCGGCAAAAATTGCCCGTGAAGAGATGAAAGAGCTGAAATTCAGCAATGAGCAGCTCATGAAAGAAGCCAAAGAAGAACGCGACAGCATGTTGCGTGATGCACGGAAAGTGAAAGAATCGATCATCGACGAAGCCCGCGACAAAGCCAACGAAGAGGCCAACAGGATCATCGAAAATGCAAGGGAAAGTATTCAATACGAAAAGATGGCTGCCATTCATGATATGAAAAATCAACTGGCTGAACTCTCCATCGAAATTGCTGAAAAGATCATCCGTCAGGAACTCACTCAAAAAGGCAAACACAAAGAACTGATCGATAATTTGCTGAAAGAAATCAAAGAAAACTAAAGGCAACCCCGGGATCCAGAAATGAAAGAAATCAAGGTTTCACACAGGTACGCGAAAGCATTGTTCCAACTGGCAGTTGAGCTCAACAAAGACGAAAAGGTTTTTGAGGATGCGAAACTGATCGCTACCGTTTGCGAACAAAACCGGGAGTTCCTCCTGATGCTCAGGAGTCCTGTTATAAAAGAAAAAATTAAGATCAGCGTGATCTCTGAAATTTTTAAAAACAAAATTGATGACATCACCCTGAAATTCCTGAAGATCATTACCAAAAACCGTCGTGAGGGACTTATCCCAGAAATCGCAGGGCAGGTAATTTCGGTTTATAAGGATTATAAAAACATTGTATCCGCAACGATCACAAGCGCTTCGGAACTGGATAACGAATCCCGTGAAAAGATTCTCAATCTACTGAAAAAGCATACTCATGCTGAGATCGAGCTGAGTGAAAAGGTTGAGGAAGAATTGATCGGTGGATTTATTCTTTCATTCAAAGACAAACAATACGATGCAAGTTTGAGAAGACAAATTCAAAACCTGCACAAAGAATTTGATGAAAACTTATACGAAAAAGGATTTTAACAGATTAAACTAACATACATCGAAACATGGCAGAAATTAAACCAGCAGAAGTAACGGCAATATTAAGACAACAATTGTCAGGCTTTGATGATGCAGCCAGGCTTGAAGAAGTCGGTACTGTTTTGCAGATTGGTGACGGGATTGCCCGTATTTACGGAATGACCAATGCCCAGGCAGGCGAGCTGATCGAATTTGAAAAAACCGGGTTGATGGGTATCGTGCTTAACCTCGAAGAAGACAACGTTGGAGCGGTACTTCTCGGTGAAACCACCGATATTCTTGAAGGTGACAGTGTGAAACGGACCGGACT